>JAIYCA010000464.1 GCA_027488265.1 Planctomycetaceae bacterium | reverse complement strand
TTGAAGCCACCGTAGCCGTACAGCAGTGTTGGATTCGCGCCGTTGCGAGGCATGTCCTTCTTGCGAACGATGAACATCGGCACCTTCGTGCCATCTTTCGAAGTCGCGCGGACTTGCTCCACGGTGTACTTCGAAAGATCTCCCGGCACCTTGGTTTCAGCCCAGACGCGCATCTTTGGATGATTGACGTTGGTTTGATAAATCGTGCGCGGCGCGTCGTAACTCGTGTAGGTGACGAACGCTTCTGCGCGGCGGTGATCGGTGGAAACGCTCGCAGTTCCAAGGCCTGGAAGTGGAATCTCTCGCAGAACCTTGCCGTCAAACGACATCACTTCGAAACGCGAGCAGACGTCTTTCGACCAACTCGTGACGAAGCAGTCCTTCGCGATCGAAACACCCTCGAGCACCATGTCGCTGCGCTCCGCGAGGATCGTTTTCCAATTCGCGCGCTCGGGCTTCGCGAGATCAATCGCAACGACGCTTCCCTTTGGAGAACCGAAGCTCGTTGTGATGTAGAGCGTGTTGCCGATGACGTCGATCGGATCGAAGCGTCCATCGAGGCCTTCCGCGAGAACCGTCTTGCGCAGTTCACCCTTCTCAAGCCAAGGGGCCATGGGCGCGATCCAAAGATCATTCGCTTGCCAACCCTTGGAGAGGCTGCCAATGAGCCACTTGCCATCAGTCGATGGGCCTGCGCCCGGGATTTCGCTTGGATTCGTTTGCTTGACGACGATCGCATCCTTTGCGACGTCGCTGCCGATCATGTGAAAGCGTGTTTCGCGCGAATACGGATCCTTCACGTCACGCAACGCTGAGTAGAAGAAACTCTTCCCGTCGGGCATCCATCCGGAGAAACTCACTTTGCCTGCGATGCTGTCAGAGAGCCACTTTCCCGAGGAAACATCGAGAATCTGCAATTGGCTCATCTCGCTGCCCTTTTGCGAGGTGCCGAATGCCATGAGCGTGCCTTGCTCATTCGGGCGCCACCAATCGAGGCTCGTGAGGCCCTTTGCATCGAGCGTGTTGACGTCAAGCAGCGTGCGCGGTTCGCCGTAGGCTTCGGCGCGGAACTGAACAACTGCTTGATTCTGCGTGCCGCTCCGCTCGGAATAAAAGTAACCCGCGTCGGTCATCGTCGGTGCGCCGACCGCGCCGAGCGTCATCCACGGTTCGAGTGCCTTTGCGAGTTGTTCGCGGCAAGGAAGCGAGCCGAGGACTTCCTTCGTGTAGTTGTTCTGCGTGGTCGTCCACGCTTCCACTTCCGGCGAATCCTTCTCGAGCGGCTCAAGCCAACGGTACTCGTCGGTGATCTCGACGCCGTGGACAGTGTCGACGACGGGAGTCTTCTTCGTTGCTGGAGGAGTGGCGGTCATGCGAATCGGAGTGTTGCTCGCGCAGCCAAACATCAGCGCGGGTGCGAGCGAAAGTGCGAGAAAGCGTGGCGTTTGCATGGTCGTTGCTTTGATTGGAGGCTTCGAGTTGAACGGTGCGGCGAGCCGACGATGGATGTCAGCCCACTCTGTTAACCAACAATTTCAGGGAGATTGAACAGGCCCTGCGTGAGATTGACGGGCCCTTGCGCGGTGACGAGGACATCTGCTTCGTAATGCACACTCATCGAGCCATCGGCGGTGTAGACGGGCCATTCGCGCCCATTGGTGCGCGTCTCTGAAGTCGACACCGCGATCATCGGTTCGACGGCGACGAGAAGCCCTGGCTTGATCTCTTTCCACGCCTCAGGCCACTCGCCGGGGTACGAAGGAACAACATTCGAGACAAACGGGGGCCCGTGAAGTTCCTTCCCGTAACCGTGTCCACCGAGCCCGCGAATGAGCGCGAAACCGCACTCTTTCTCGACGTGTCCTTGCACAGCTTTCGCGAAGTCGATGAGCGGGCGACCGGGCTTCAACGCTGCGACGCCGCGGCGCAAACTCTCGACACCACAGCGCATGAGCGCTTCGCTAATCGCGTCGCGCTCTTTGATCGCGTACGTCCATGCGGCATCGCCAATCCAGCCTTGGTGGCGAACACCGATGTCAATCGAAATCAAGTCGCCACGTCGCAGCGGTGACGCGCGCATGTCGTGCGTGCCATGGACGACGCAACTGTTGACGCTCAAGCATGCGTGCGAAGGGAATGGCGGATGGCCGCGAATCTTGTAGCCAACGAAGCAACTCGGAGCATCGAGATCTTTGAGCGTCTTCCCGACGAAGGCATCGATCTCCGCGAGTGTTTGTCCTTCACGGAGGTACTCGACGAGTCGCTCGTGCGTCTTCACGACACACTCAGCAGCCTTGGTCGCTCCTTCAATGTCTGCGGGCTTCGTCACAAGCATGGGAGGGGAAATGTACCCGTTCCCGCTGGGGAAAACCGCGGATCTTCGCGTTGCCGTTGGCGCCGTGCACTGCGTGGAATCGCGCGATTTGAGCCAAAAATGACATCGCCGTACAAATGACATGGCCCAAAAATGACATCGCTCAAAAAATGACATCGCCTCGGAATCCTCCGGGCGATGTCGCGTGGTGGATGGACTGTCTGGCGCTTGCCGAGTTCAGGCGACCGTGCGGACCTTCATGGTTGGTCCGCAGTTCGTCGTTGTGCCGCAGGTGCCGTTGTTCGTGTTGTTGTTCGTGTGGGTCGCGGTGTTGCAGCCGAAGTTCGACTCGTGATTGGTCGGCGTGTAGTTGGTCGGCGTGTTGCCGTTCCAAGTTCCGTTGTTCCAGGTTCCGTTGTTCCACGTACCGTTGTTGCACGTGTTGCCGGTCCACGTATTCGTTTCGGTGCCGTTGGTGCCCGTGAAGTTCGACGGGGTATTGCCGTACCAACCATTGTTCCAGTTGGTGAACGGCGTGTTCACCGGCGCGTTGAACCAAGGATTCATCGCGGCGAACTGATTCCACGCGTTGAACCAGTTCCACGCGGTGTTGTTCCACGTGTTGTTATTCCACGTGTTGTTATTCCACGTGTTCGTCCACGGCGTAGTACCGCCGTTGAAGTTCGGGAAGGTGTTTCCGCTGTTGAACCACGTTCCGGTCCAAGGCGTATTCCAGCCATTGAAGAACGTGTTCGGCGCGAACCCGTTGAAGCCGTTCCAACCATGGAAACCGTTGAAGGTGTTCGAGTTCCACGGCGTGTTCCAGCCGTTGAAACCGCCGTTGAAGCCGCCG
>JAIYCA010000098.1 GCA_027488265.1 Planctomycetaceae bacterium | reverse complement strand
TCAGTTACACTTTGCCTCGACATCGTCTAGGGTCGCCCACTGCTGTGGCCGGAAGAGAGCGCTCGCTCAGTTACACTCTTTCTGCCACAACCCGCGTGACGCACGCGGGTTGTGGCACTTTTCGGCTTAGAAAAGCATGAGTTGCACTGGTGGTTCTTCAGGTGGAGCAACGGATTTTCCTACGAACACAGTCATCTTTCCGAACTGCCGATCTGTGATCCCGATCAACCGCACTTGCCCCTCTGCAGGTAACTCAGCTGCAACGCGCGCTCGGTAAACCTCAGAGGCTTCTTCAGTCGGGCAGTGCCGAGCGTACACCGAGAATTGCAGCATGCAAAAGCCCTCGGCAAGAAGGTGCTTTCTAAAGCGCGTTGCCTCTTTGCGTTGCGGCTTGGTGAGTACAGGAAGATCAAACATCGCGAAGAGCCACACGGCCTTGTATCCCGAGTTTGGAGTTGCTGTAAGTCGATCGATCGCCATCACTTCATGGGACCCAGAGTTCGATCTCGCGATCTTCTCCTGTGAGTACGCGAGCCAAACTCGCCGCACTCCGTGACAGGATGTCGAAGAGTGTGCGCTCCGACTCTCGAACACGGTGCTTGCCAAGGAGTGCTCCGATGAGTTCAGCGCGGATTTCTCGGCTCAGTTCGACTTGTGGGCCATCTCGCTCCGTGATTCGTACCACCGCGCGATCGACGATCGGACGATATGGCTCCATCAAGTCGTCGGCGAGACAGAACGGGTTGTATTGATTGTGGTGCTTCACCCCGAGCGAGGGATGAAGCCCAGCGCCACAAATGGCGCGAGCGGTGGCTGCGCGAAGAACCGCATAGCCATAGTTCAAAAGTCGATTCTGATCGAAGGCGTCACGATCACGGCGGAATGCGTCGCCGAAGAGCACGCGCCAGTAGCGGACCGCTGCCTGCGCCTCGATGTTCTCAGGGTCGCCTGACCGCACCGCAGAGAGCAATTCATCGAGGCCAATTTGCGGACGTCCATGCTCTTCGAGCATCAACCACTGTGCGCGCACCTTCGCCCGAACGATCGCTTGCCAAGTCCGCTTCTTCGTTGGCTCCGTCGCTTCTGCTTGTTTCGTCATTCGTGCTGTTTGCGTGGAGTGTGTATCAAGCGGTAGCAGCATGGCGACCGGCAGGAAATCCTCCGACATTGCAACGAAAACGCCGCCTGCAGCAGCAAGCCCAGAGAGCACGCTCTGCGAGAGCGAGACCGATTGATTCGAGACCACAATGGCTGCAATCTCTTGCAGCGGGACAAACACGGTCTCCCGATCTTTGACCTCAATGGCAAGCCGACCGAGATCAATTCGGAGCCGTGCTGGAACATCCGCGATTTCGATGATGCGATCAGTCATTAGCGCTGTGAATCTCGCCCAATTCTGCAATTGCTACCTTTGAGATTAAGAGACCTAGCAATTGCTTTGGAGTGAACTGGAGCCTTCCTCCGGCGATGCCGACCTTTCGGATCTCAGTTGCGGCGCGAGCGTCCTCATGACGCTTAAGTTCAACTCTACCGTCTGAAACACTTGAAACGACACACGGCACCCTTTCTCCACTGATCAAAAGCATCAAAGCCTCACCGCTCCGAATCGTGAAGAGAAGCCTCGCCCCCTCGCCCCATTCGGTTTGGATGATCGGCTCACCTCGAGACTTTCGACGAAACGCTTCGAGCATCGTGACAACTTCAAGTTCACGCGATGTCGACCCATCAGCCATGCGCCGCTCCACGACCACCATGTGGTGATTCGACCCCGGTGCGACATAACGCTTGCGAGGACCATCACCAACGGAGTCCAGACTCTTCCGCAACTTCACCCGAACTCGTCTGATCGGAACGACACGACCATCAGATCGTTGAACACTCGGAAGATTCGCGCCGCCCTTGAACGCAATCTTCGGTTCAGTATGTCCAAGTTGCGCGAGTTTCGATTCAACCGCCCGACGAACCGCGCCGTCGACAATGTCTTTGATGTCTGCGGCCCCAAGTGACTCGAGTGGATAGCGCTGATGTCGCAGCGCTTCGTCCCGCACGGTTCCGCTCAAATCTCGCATAGGTCGGCTGTAGTTCGTGCCCTGGTGAAGTGGACCACTCAGCCTGCGATCGACACGATGCGACACCACGATTCCGTCAACCACGCGCTTCGCGTCATCAACGAACTCCGGCCACGGAGCCTCAAGTTTGAGACGGTGCGATGGTTCACCGCGCGCGACCGCAGCTTCGGACGCACGCGCGATGGCCTGCACTTCACGCGGTCCAGTGATGGCGATGGCAAGAGCATCAATGGCATGGTGGCGGTGATCCTTTCGATTCTTCTCGCCTTCACCGAGGATGCCTTCGATACCGAGTTTGCGGCGCACAATCGCGGTTGCACCGCCTGCGCTCACAAAGACGCGTTGCCGCGATTCGGCGTCGACCTTACCTCCAAAGAGAAGCGCAACGTACTCCTTTGCGAGTCGTGAGGCGTATCGCGTGTCGTTCAGTTGGCGCTGTGTGAAGTCGCCGAACACCTCAAATCCGTTGGTTGCGCTTCGGAAGAGCCGAAGTTTTTTCGATGCCGTTGGGCCCTTGAAATGTTGGACGCGCATGAGAATGGCATCCCACTGATCGGTTCCGTGATACGCCTCATGCGGTGACATTCGACGTTTGCGATTCCGATTCTCGTGCACTTCACAGAGCGTCTTGTTCGCAAAGCCATCTTCGAGACACAGCGAGTAGGGAATGATGTGCTCAACTTCGAACCTCGGATTCTGACCAAAGAGATCCTCGAAGCTGATCGCCTTGCCGGTGTACGGGCAGACGCCCCCACACTCGTTCCAGAGCAGGACTTTCTCGATATCAGCGCGCTTGTTTCGCTCAGCAATACCGCTGAAGCCCTCGTCTACCATTCTCGCGCAGGCGTCTCTACGTCGTTGTGTTTGTTCGGCGATCTGCTTCGACGCCTTTTCCCGCTCCTGACGTGGCTTCTTCAGATCACGCGCCAACTCCACTCGAATCACATCAGGTTTACCCCAGCGACGGATGATCGCGTTCACCACCTTGCGCACTTCGGAAAGCGATCTTTCGACCGCTGGATTTCGGATCTCGACCCCGTTGTATGGACGACCACCCGAACAATGCTCTCGCCAGACTTGATTCGGGCGAAGCGGTGGCAAGAGATCCCACGGCTGATCTGCTCCCGCTTGCTCGGGATACGCCGCCATCTTTGCTTCCTGAACCGACTTACCTTCACGAAGGAACGGCAGCATTCGCTCGATCGCTGTGAGAGAAAAACTGAGGCGCGCGGGTTCGAGCGCCACTGTTGCAACTTGCTTTGCGATCGCTGGTGCAAAACCCCAACGCTTCACGAGCCGTCGCGAGAGCTTTTCTTCTTGCTCGTACTCCAACAAGTCATCAACCAACCGTACGCGCTCTGCTGCGGAAAGCCGATTCCAAACTGGCTCCACCCCGGCCTCAACGAGGAGGTTCGCTTGCGTGCGGTTACCGATGAGCCGCTTCTCGCCACCGCGCTCGATCGAGAATTCAGCTTCCTTCGACTTAAATCCGAGCAACTTCTTCGCCTGCGGCCAGGTGAGATCACCTGATGACATCAACTCTGCAACAAGTTTCGCTCGCTCTTCTGCGTCGAGCGCCCGTTCAGTCTGCTTCACACCGCCGACGATTTCCGTCAAACGGAGGTGATTCACAGCTTGAAGGATGCGGAACTCTTGAGCCTCGGGATACGCGACTGGGCAGCGCAATTCCGTTGGCTCGAGAGAGCATTTCCCGATCAGGAAAGACTGGTCCTTCAGAGGTCGCTGGGTGAAGATCGCCTTTCGGATGGACTCCCACGCGTCCTTGTCGATCTGCGTGTGGTGCTTTGCCTGCTCACTTCGAATTGCCTCGAACTCAGGAACGATCATCTCGTTGCGCCCGAGCCACTTTGCGCGAATACGCTCGACCTCGGGATCGAGTGTCGCGAGAAATGCGCCGAGCGTCTTGGCACCCGCGGCATCCATACGCGCCTTCAGTTCGCTGATCGACGATTTCACCTGACCGTCTTCTTCGCCGTCCTTCTTCGTGGACTTGCGGTTACTCAAGAAGCCTCGATGTTGTGCCAGGTGATAGAGCGCACGACCAAGTTCATAGGCCTCCACACGACCTTCTGCCGCACGTGCGCGAAGGCGATAGTGGAACACCTGTGCGCCTCGGTGGTCCTTCATCAAGGGGTCACGCGACATCAGTTCGCGATCGAGTGACTTGAAGCCGCGATCGATGGACTCAGGGTCGTATGCCTCGAGAGCTGGAAGCAGACCGAATCGAACGAGAACGCGTTGAAGTTTGAGAAGCCGCCGGCGACGACGCCAAAGTTGTCGACGCATCAGCCGCGCGGCTCGTCGTGCGGCCGCTTTCGGCTCGTCTTTCCCCTTGCTAAACGCATCAAGGTTGCCATCGACACCCGGTGAAAAGATGCGACTCCCCATCCCAAGGATCCGCGTGGGCTTTCCATCGACAGTCTCGAGTAAAGACCAGCCGACTGACGCTACGCCGATATCGAGGCCAAGAACGCGTTCTGCTGCCGACGACGAAGCCATACTCGTCCCCTTCTGCTTCAATTTTTGCTTCAAACAGTCTTGTCGCTTGACATCAACTGTTCTTCAATTAGACTTTGGAAAGTGTAACTGAGCGGGCGTTCCTTCTTGTCACAATAAGTAGGATTACCCTGCGCACGGCTCTGCTCCCGACCGCTCGCGTTCGGTGCGCAACCCTGACCCTCACTCTGGTGGGGGTTTTCTTTTGCCTTCAGCTCTCAGTTGCCGCCTTCGATAACCAACACGATGCCCGCTCAGTAAGAACCGCCCCGCAGCCAAATCGCCGCTCGTGAGAGCGACGCTGTCCTCGAGTAGTCAGCACTTTGGAGTATTGGGCGAATGGGAAGATCTGCAGCAGACTGCTGCAGCACTGCGCGTCACTGAATCCGCTGGATTCGCGTCGTACAAGGACGCTTACAAATCGGGCAGCGAGCTGCTGCCCGATTTCGGGCTCGATGAAATCCTGGGACACCCACGTCCCCGAGTTGGCGCCCTCACCCCCGCAAGATCTTCGCCATCGCTTTGCCCTTTGCGAGTTCGTCGATGAGTTTGTCCATGTAGCGGAGTTCGCGCATCAGCGGGTCTTCGATCGCTTCGACGCGGATGCCGCAGACGACGCCCGTGATGAGCGTGCGATTCGGGTTGAGCGCGGGCGCATCGCGGATGAACGCTTCAAGCGTGATCTTCTTCGCGATCACGTCATCGAGCGAACTCTGCGTGTGGCCCGTGAGCCAGCGAATGACCTCGTCGACTTCCGCTTTCGTGCGGCCCTTCTTCTCGGCTTTCGCGATGTAGTGCGGGTACACGCTCGCGAAGGTCATTTGAAAAACGCGGTGGGTCGACATGGTGGGAGCGGGGTGGGAGCGGGGTGGGAATCTTCGGCGGAAGGTGAGAAGGCTGTGACGCGCACATCACGACTTGGGCGCAACATACCTCGACGCACTAGGTACCTCGGCACTGCTTCTCGCAGGCTCGCTTACGGCTGCACCGCTGCGGCCGCTTCGCGAAGCGCGGCGATCAATCCCAGCGTAAACGCCTTCGTCTCGGCGAACCCGTTCGTGCGCACCGCGCGTGTGCCGTCAAGTTCCATGTACTTCTTGCGGTTGATTTCAATCATCACCGACATCACGCGCGCGTCGCGCTCGAAGTGCTTCATCGGCACGATCGAACCCGCGTACGGCGCGTCGATACCGAGCGACCATCCGTGTGCACGGCTAAACGCAACCGCCGCTTCAACAAGCGCCGGAGGCGTGTGAATGCCCGCCGTACCGATGCATGCATCGGGCCGTGGTCGTGACTGGTCGACGTCAAGATGGAGCGGCTCATCGGGATACGAATGCGCATCGATGATGAGTGCGCGCCCCGCACGTGCGAGCGCGGCGTCGGTTGCCTCCGTGAGTCGTGCGTGATGCGGGCGATACCAGCGATCGAGATACCACGCGCGCCGCGACGAATCGAGCGCGCGGCGAATGCGCTCGCCATTGTGTCCGCGCTCATAGAGGACGCCAAGTCCATGCGCGGCCATCGGTTCGCGCGCGTCATCTTCAAAGCGTTCAGGATCGACCGCAAGACGACTCACCTCGTGGCGCACGACCGCGATCCGCTCGTCCGTGGTCGATGACGGTACGTTCGTAAAGAGTTCATCGGTGAAGTGATCGGTCGAGCGCGCGAGATGCTCGTCCAACATCGCGCGCGAAACGACGTAATCCGAGAGCGCGTCGTCGGGAATCACGAGTGATGCGTGCGGAATATGCAGGACGAGCGGGACGCGCGCCGCACGCTCCGCGCGCGCGACCTCCGCGTGATTGCGAGCGTGCGTTTCCACGTCCACAGCGATCTGTGATTTCGACATCGTTTCTTCCCCTTCCATGTGCCAACAAGTTCAGAATGACTGCGCCAGCCGCGAAGTTCGTGAGCGGTCAGCGACGCAGGACTTGATACTACTTGATCGACCGCTCCCTGTGGGTTCAACATCATGCGTGAGCGTGGCCACCGCTACGCGGCCCGGACGCGCGACGACCCACCGCCCGATTTCGCATTAGCTTTCGAAGCGGCGCTGGTCGTCGATGTTTTCGGCGTACCTCTCGCCGACTTTGTCGTGCGCTTTGTGGCCGACTTCTTGCGGACACGCGTCGCTCGCGCACTCGTCGATCGCGCAGACTCCCTCGCTTCTGCAACGCTGAGCGAAAGTCCAATCGCGCGCAGGATGGACACAATCGTTGAGAAGCGCGGATTACCCTTCGCGGAGAGCGCGCGATACACGCTCTCTCGCTCGATCTGTGCCCTCTCCGCGACCTTCGCCATTCCATGTGCAGTCGCGACCTGTCGCAACGCGACAAGCAAAACCTGAGGATCTTCACTCTCCGCGAGTGCTGCCTTGAGGTACTCCATCGCGAACGCTGGATCGTCACGAAGTTCGTGTGTCAATGCATCGTCATGTGAGACGTCGATGGCGCGACCGTACACCTTTGTGCGCGTATGTGATTGGGCGACTTTGGTCGTTCGAGTCATTTTGCTGCGCTCCTGTGCTTGTAGTCCTGAAGGAGTTCTTTGGCACGCATGATGTCGGTCGACTGCCGGCGCTTGTCTCCTCCGCAGAGGAGTAACACGATTTGGCCACCGACTTGCGCGTAGTACAACCTGTAGCCGACACCTATGTCGATTCGGAGTTCTTGCACACCATCACCCACCGATTTGCTATCGCCGGCGTTCCCAAACGACAATCGCGTTATGCGGATGGCGATCGCGGCCTTCGCTCTAGGGTCACGAATCGCCCGAATCCAATCACCCACAAGATCGCGCCCCGTTACGGAGATGTAGCGACGAACTTCCACGTTCTCATTGTAACTTATACGTCACACTTAGAGAACAAATTGTGCCAACTTTGAAGCATCTTCTTTGACGTCAGAGTCGAGCCCGGACTTCTCACCCGTCATTGCAGATACGTGCTTCTCTCGCTCGTGAGCGGCAATGCTGTGGGCCACCCTCGCCTTACGCCAACACTTCACGAATGACGCGCCGCCGCACGCAACGCGATCCCGAAGGCTGACCCGTAGCGCGACACGAGCCTCGCCCTCGCGGTCACCTTTCCGTTCAATTTGATCATGCTCATTCGGCATTGCCTCGCCGGCGTCCGCCGGCATTGCGGGGGTGAGGCGGACTAGAGTGCTCAAGAGCTCGGCAATCAGGCGGGGCGTGGTCTTACCACGCATTCAGCCGCCTGCACCACTATCGCTGCCGAATCCCTCGTCACTCTTATGCAGCAAGAGTTTTGCCGGCACGGTTTGATGTACTCTTCGCCCCTCGGGTGCAAATCTTGCGGCAATACCCATCCGGCCCTTTTCCACGCCATCACTACGCTACGGACCATCTCTATGAGGCCGCGGCGGAAGGCGATGCACAAGGTGTGAAACACGCTCTAGCGAACGGTGCATTCCATCACGTTCTACTACCGTTTCGCGACTTCAAGCGCACGTTTCCTCTCCATCTCGCAAAGACGACGAAAGTCGCGAGGATCCTTATCGCGGCGGGAGCCGATGTCAAAGCCCGCGAGGGAAATCCAATCCTTCAAGGTCCGCAACCACTGCATCGTGCACGTTCGGTTGGCATCGCGCGACTCCTGCTGGACGCTGGTGCGCCCGTCAGTGCCCCGACCATATCGGGAGACACTCCGCTCCACTTTCAAGCAAAGGTGGGCGCAGCCTCGATTGTTCGGCTGCTACTCGAGCGCGGCGCAGACGTGAACTCAAAAAACTCGAGGGGAGAATGCGCGCTGAGTCTCGCAAAAAACGTATGTACCGCTCGCCTCCTGATCCAGGCAGGTGCCGATGTCAATGCTGTAGACCGAAGAGGTCGCCATGTCTTGTTCGCCACTTCAGATTTCGCAGTCGTCAAGGTCC
The DNA here is from genome assembly GCA_027488265.1 of Planctomycetaceae bacterium. Taxonomy (GTDB): domain Bacteria; phylum Planctomycetota; class Phycisphaerae; order Phycisphaerales; family SM1A02; genus QWPT01. Next base: position 2,123 of record JAIYCA010000098.1, on the reverse strand, counting down.
TACTTGAACATGGTGCGGACCCCGCAGCGCGCCTCCATGGGTCCAACCTTCTCGGATCGTGGTGCGCGCGGACGAACGCTCCGTGGAAGAACATGACGAGGATCGTCGGCATACTTCTTCGTGCTGGAGTAGATGCGAATGGCACGAGCGAACCAGGATCAAACTCAGCACTTCACCACGCAACAGAACAACTCTCCGTCGGGGCGGTTCGTCTGCTCCTTGAAGCGGGTGTTGACCCAAACGTACGGGGGCGGCAAGGGCTGACGCCGCTTCAGTCCATTCCCCCTCACCGTCAATCATTGCGGAAAGCTCGCATGATCCAGCGTCTGCTGCTTCGCGCGGGAGCGTTAACCTGTGAGGAATGCGAAGAGCTACGACTTAAGACTTCGAGGACAGTCGTTCGGCTCGCACGACCATCCGAGTCTTAAAGATCGCCCGCGATCGATTCCTATCGACGCCACGATAGACATCCGTCGAGGCGAGCAACCGTAGTACGTGTGATGATTACGGTGAGGCACGCGCCGTTGCGAGCCTCGCGATTCCACGCAACGCGGAGATGAAGGTAATGGACTCCGCTCCGATCGTTGAGACTATTGGGTTGACCCTGTACAGAGCGACAGGGCGCATTCAATCTCCGACAACCCATGCACCCGCAAGCGCTCCGCGCCGCCTACCGCACTAGACGAGGATCTCCCGCAACACGCGCGCGGGTTCGACGCCGGTCAACTTCGTGTCGAGGCCGCGGAAGCCGTACGTGAGGCGCTCGTGATCGATGCCGAGCGTGTGCAGAATCGTTGCGTGGAAATCGCGCACCTCGACCGGGTTCTCGACGATGTTGTACGAGAAGTCGTCGGTCTTTCCGTACTCGATACCGCCCTTCACGCCGCCGCCCGCGAGGATCGACGTGAAGCAGCGACCGTGGTGATCGCGGCCTGAGCTCGGGTCACCGAAGCCGCCTTGGCTGTACGCGGTGCGGCCGAACTCCGTCGCGAAGATGACAAGCGTGTCCTCGAGCATGCCGAGTCGCTTGAGATCTTTGATGACCGCCGCAGTCGGTTGATCAACGTCACGACATTGATTCGGCAACTGTGTACCGAGCGCGATGTGTTGATCCCAGCCGCGATGAAAGAGCTGCACGAAGCGCACGCCGCGTTGCAACAACCGTCGCGCGAGCAGGCAATTCGCTGCGTAACTGCCAGGCCGGCGCGCGTCGGGCCCGTACATCGCGAACGTCTCCGGCGACTCATCCGACATCTCGACGAGTTCGGGCACCGACACTTGCATGCGGAACGCCATTTCGTACGCCTCGATGCGCGCGCGCGTTTCGGGGTCGCCAAGTTCGTCGTTGCGGTGCGCGTTGAGTTCCGCGAGATCGTCGAGCATCGCGCGTCGCTGCGCACGATCGACGCCGTTCGGATTCGCGAGATACGGCACCGGATTTCCACCTGGCCTCAGCCCGACGCCTTGATACGACGACGGCAAAAACCCGCTGCCCCAAAGCCGCGAGAAAATCGGCTGACCTGGATTCTTTCCAGAGCCCTGCGACACCATCGTGATGAACGCGGGCAAATTCGCGTTCTCACTTCCAAGCCCGTAACTGATCCACGAACCCATGCTCGCGTAGCCGGGAATCTGATTGCCCGTGTTCATGAACGTGACCGCGGGATCGTGATTGATAGCCTCGGTCGTGAGACTCTTGATGATGCAAAGTTCATCCGCAACACCTTGCATGTGCGGCAAGAGATCGCTGATCCACAGGCCGTTTTTCCCGCACAAACGTCCAGGCGCCACCGGCGGCACGACGGGGAAACTCCCCTGTCCACTTGTCATGCCGGTGACACGTTGTGTGCCACGAATCGACGCAGGGAGATCTTTGCCAGCGTTTGCGTAGAGCGCTTCTTTCGGATCAAAGAGATCGATGTGTGAGAAGCCTTCGCTTTGGAAGAGGCACAAGACGCGCTTCGCTTTCGGCGCGAAGTGCGGCAAATTCGCGAGGCCGCCCGTCACGCTGCGCGCGTTTCCACCGAGCACATGCATCGGCGATGCAAGTGCACGCCTGCCGCCGAAGAGCTGTTCACCAAGCATCGCACCGAGCGCGATCGCGCCAATTCCGTGCGCGCTGC
>JAIYCA010000299.1 GCA_027488265.1 Planctomycetaceae bacterium | reverse complement strand
GGAAACTCTGGAAGGCGCAGGTCGCGCTCGCAGTAGGGCGCGTGCTCGAGGAACTGCGCGGTCTTCTTCGAGAGGTAGCGCGGCGGCGGCAGAATGTGCGAGCCGTTCACGCTCTCCATCAAGAGGAAGCGTGGTTCTGGTTCGCCATCCTTCGGCTCATCGAACACGAACTGATAGATCGTGCCCTTTGGAATCACGATGTAGTCGCGCGGCCCGAACTTCAGCGCGCCGAACATGGTGAAGACCGTGCCCGAGCCGAAGTGGATGAAGAAACACTCATCCGCCATCGCGTTCTTGAAGTGATACTTCATCGGCTCTGCGGGAACGCAGACGCTGATCTCGACGTCGTTGTTGCCAAACAGCACCACGCGTCCGGTGACGGCATCACCCTTCGGCGGCAGCGGCGCGCTCTTCACGTGGCGCATGCGCATCGTGTCGCGTTCGACGTACTCAACCTTCGTCGAGTAGAGCTGCTTCCAACCGATGACTTGCGTCGGCGGATTGATGTGGTAGAGCGTCGAGGTCGGGCCGACGAAACCTTCGGTGCCGAACACTTCTTCTGCATACAGCTTGCCGTCGGGGCGGCGGAACTGAATGTGGCGCTTCGAGGGGAGCTTGCCGAGCTTGGTGTAGTAGGGCATTGGGCGATTCCTGCGATTCGATTCCTGCAATTCGATTCCTGCAGTTCGATTCTTGAGGGCGACGAGTTTACCCCGCAGAGGTCTGGCGCAGTCGCGGGGAAACGGCGCGTTTTCGGAGTGTCGCCGCTATCGGGTCTTCACCGGCGCGGGCGGGACGGGCGGAATCGGCCGCGGGTCCTTCTCGATCTTGTCCTTCAGGTGCGCGATCGCCGCGTCGAGCTGCGCATCGCCGCCCTTGAAGGTCGCATACGGGAGATTGTCGACGACGATGTCTGGATCGACGCCGTGGCCCTCGATGAGCCACGCGCCCGACTCGTCGAACACGCCAAACTCGCCAGCACTCGCGAGCCCGCCGTCGACGACCGTGTTGGAAGAGCTCAGCCAGATCTCGCCGCCCCACGTGCGCGTGCCGATCACTTGGCCTAGTCCGAGTCGACGGAAGCCTTCGCTAAACGCCTCGCCGTCCGACGCGGTGCGCTCGTTGCAGAGCACCACCATGTGGCCGCGGAAGGCGTACTGCATGTTCCAATTCGGGCTGCGACCCTCGTGTTGATTCCAGTACATCCATGCCTTGCGCATCAGGCGGCTCAGCACCCAACTATCGATGTTGCCGCCGCGGTTGTGACGGACATCGATGATGAGCCCCTTGCGGTTGAAGACGGGGTAGAAGTCGCGCGCGAAGTCGCTGATGTCTTCGGTGCCCATCGCGCGCAGGTGGACGTAGCCGATGTCGCCGCCGCTCGCCTTCTCGACCTGCTGTCGGCGTTCTACTTCCCACGCGCGGTAGCGAAGTGATGCTTCGGCCTGCGCAGACATCGGTCGCACGATGACATCCCGCGTCGTTTCGCGCGTTGTCTCGGTCGCGTCCGCCGCGTCCGTCGCCTTCGCCACATCGCCTGCAGGCAGGACGGTGAGCAGCGTTTGTCGACCTGCCTTGTTGCGAAGGAGCGCCGAAGGATGCGGCACCGAGAGCGTCGATGTGCCGTCGATCGCACGGATGACGTCGCCGACGGCGACGCGTGCTGTCGGCGCCGAGAGTGGCGAGCGCATCGTGGGTTCGTCGGGGTCACTCGCGGGAATCGCAGTCACACGCCAACCACCGCGCTCAACATCGCGCTCAAGGTCTGCGCCGAGCGTGGCGACCGTCACGCGGTCGTTTCCTTCGCGCAAATCGCCACCGCGCACGAAGTGGTGGAGCGCCGAGAGTTCGCCGGTCATCTCTTGGAAGACATCTGAGAGTTCTTCGCGGCTGCGCACACGATCAACCCACGGCGTGTACTTCGCGCGCACGGCGGGCCAGTCGGTGCCGTGCATGCCGCGGTCGTAGAAATAGTCGCGCAAGAGCCGCCACGCATCGACCATCATCTCGCTCCACTCGGCGCGCGGCGTGATCGACAGCGCGATTGCGCTGAGGTCGATCGGCTTGTCGAGTTCGGCCTTCGCTGCTTTCGCGTCGATCACGAACCACGATGTGCCCTTGCGGACGAGCAACTTCTTTCGGTCGGCCGAGACTTCCACGCTGCGGACACCCGTTGCGATCTCTTTCGGCTCGGGCTTCTCGTTGCCGATCGCGAGCGCCATGAGCGTTCCGGTGCGCTGCCACTCGTCGCCGGCACCGACGGGCGCGTAGCTCATCCAGAAGAGCGCGTCGGCGGTCACGATCAGCGTGCCATCGGCGAAACTCGTTGGTTTGACCGGGAGTTGCTCGAGGCGCGTGGCGAGGCCATCGAGGTCGATCGCGACGGCGACGGGTGGCGCGTCGGCGGCATCAGACTTCGCGGGTGACGATTTCTCGTCGTCTTTTTTCTCGTCGGCTTTCTTCTCGTCGTCTTTCTTCTCGTCGTCGTTCTTCTCGTCGTCCTTCTTCAAGCCGTCGTTCTTCTTCTCCTCTTGCTTCTTCTTTTCCTCTTGTGCTTTGCGCGCCTTCTCAGCCTTCTGTGCGGCGGCGAAGACCTCGTCGTTCGGCTCGAACGGCGAACGCGCGTCGGCCTTCAGTGCGAGCGCATAGATGCCGCCAGGCTCTGCAAAGAACGGCTCCGGCGCGCGCGGTCCCCACGGGCTTCCAACGGCGGATTCGAACGTGCGATTCGAGAGGAAGTAGAGGAACTTCCCGTCGCGCGACCATTGCGGATCGAAACTGTCGTAGCGATCGGTCGTTGCTGCGACGGGAGCGCCGCCCGTGATCGGCCACAGTTTGATGACGAGGTTCATATTCGCCGCGGGCGAGACATACGCGAGCCAACGGCTGTCGGGTGACCACGCGAAGTCGGTCGGTTGCTCGATCGAGTTCTGTTCAACAAGCGTGTTGGTGTTGGTCGTGGTGTCGTAGACCCAAATGCGCAGACGTTTGTCGGTGTGCGCGATGCGCGTCCCGTCGGGCGAGGGCACGGCAAACCAGCGCAGGGTGTCGCCGTCGTTGGTCAGTCGTTTGGCGGCGCCCACGCCGTTCGCGGGCAGTGTGGTGACTTCAAGTTCGCCCGACTCGTCCGAGATCGTGACGAGCGATGCGCCGTCAGGCATGAATGCCGCGCTGCGATAGCGAATGCCGCTGCGACGATCAGCATCGACGGTGCGGCCTTCCTTCACAGGAACCACGAAGACGCGCCCGCGGATCGTGAAGACGACGCGATCGCCGTCGGGTGAAAGGCTCGCAGAACTCACGGCGGCAGCCGGATCTTTGACCCAACGTTCGCGCATCTGATCAAAGTCACTCGCAAGTTGGATTGCAATCGGCGTGTCGCTCCCCGATGCGAGATCGTGCATGCGAAGGTCGGGGCCAAGCTGGTAGACCACACGATCACCATGGATCGACGCGCTGCCGATGTCGAACTCCGCGTGGGTCGTGTGTTGGCGGAGATCGCTGCCGTCGGGCTTCATCGACCAAAGGTTCATGCGCCCGCTGCGGTCGCTGGTGAAGACCACGCGCTCACCCCACGCGAGCGGGCGACGGCTCGTGCCCTTGTAGTCGGCGGTGAGCGGCGCTGCTTCGCGCGTTTCGGCATCGGGGATCGGCAGCGTGAAGCCCCACAATTGCTGCACGGTTCCGCCTGTGTATCGATCGGTGTGGCTTCCTTGGAATTGGAGCCGCGTGAACACCATCCGCGCTTCATCGAGGAACGCGACTTCGGAGCACTGCGCAAGCGGGATCACACTGCGCACATCGCGCGTCGGATCGGCGTCGATCGTCTGGCGCCACGCGCGAGTTGCAGGAAGGTCGGAGCCCGTGTCGGTCGCGTACACGAGGACGCCTGCGGGCGTCCAAGCCGTCATGCCCACGCGGCCCGCGTCCCACGTGCGGCGCATCGGCAGGCCGCCTGCGATCGGCATCGTGTAGACCTCGCGCGGACCTTCGTAACTCGCGGTAAACGCGAGCGTGCTGCCGTCAGGCGAAATCGAAGGTTGGAGTTCCTCGCCGGGATGCGTCGTGAGGCGCGTCGCGAGACCGCCGCTCGTTGGAACGCGCCAGAGGTCGCCTTCCGAGACGAAGACGATCGTCTCGCCGTGGATCGCTGGCATGCGGTAGTAGCCGAGCGTCGATGTGTCGTTCGAGGGCGAAAGGAGGGAACTGATCGAAGCGAGGCTGATCGAGGCGAGGGCGACAGTACACGCGTGAGCAAGTGCGAGCATTCGCGCAGCGTAGCGGGGCGCTCCGCAAGTCGCGGGAGCTTCGTCCATCGCGGGCAATCGCTCCGTCGCGCGGGAGTTGGTGGGAAGTCAGCGAGAAGTCAGCGGGTGGGCGGCGCGGTGAACGCAGCGTCGCGGATGGCTTGGCGCTTCGCGTCGTCGAGGACGTGCATGCGTTCATTCGCCCACGCGATCATCTGCACGGCGACGAGGCGGACCTCGGGACTTTCAAAGTCACCGGGATGGCCGAGCGTCGTGACGGCGATCCGTTGCAGGCGCGGTGGGCTCGATCCACTGCGAAGTTCCTGCGGCGGCTGCTCGCGCACCCAGAGAATCGGCTGCTTCTGCGGTGCGTCCTTCCGCTCGCTGTCGATCGCCTCGCCCCAGAGGAGCACGCGGCAATCGGCGGGAAGCGGTTCGACGTGGTAGAGCCAACTCGGAACAACGATGCCTTCGGCTGGAATGCGCACGCCGGCGAGGATCGGATGCTTCGCGGCCTCGTCGGTCGGCGGCAGCACGCGCGTCTTCGACGAGTGTCCGTGATGGAAGCGCCACGGTGTGCCGAGGAAGCGCTCGCCGAAGCCCGCGTTGAGCGCCGCATGCGGCGAGTCGTCGGGGTAGGCGAAGGCGTGCGTCGCCGTGCGGAAGGCAACGAGCGGCATGCCACGGTCAAGCGGTTCGAGCATCGCCGTTCGGTCGCGATCGCAGAGCCGATTGAAGCGCATGTAGACGACTTCGCCGCCTCGACCGATCATGGCAGCGTCACTGATCGCGGTCTTCGACGAAATGTCGCGCTTGGTTGGGTCCTCTGGATCGGCCGCGAAGTGGAGCGTCGCACGCGCGATCCCCGACTGTTCGACAAGGGATGCGAGGAACGGCATCGTGACCTCGCTCTTGTACTCGTCGTCGGCCGCGATGAACGACACCCAGTGGTCGGTCGTCTGCCAGCCGTTGGGAAACGCAGGCTGCAGGATCTCGGTGGTGCCATTGGCGAAGAGTCTCGCGCGATCGCCCTTCGCGGGCAGTCCGTTGAGGCCGCGGAACGGGCCGCGTTGACCGCGACTTCCGACCGTACCTGCGGGAAGTTCAGACACCTTCGAGACGACCGCTGTCTCGTCGCCTGGCTTGAGGCCGTCGCTGCGCACGACGTGATCGACGCGCACGCGATGCCACACGCTCGTTTGCTGTGGCCCTGGACCTGGACCTGGACCTGGACCTGCCTTCTCTTCAACCGAAAGCACGGTGACCTCAAGTTCGAATGCCGACTGCCGGAGCGACCACATCGGTTGATTGGGGACTTCCGCACGCGCGCTGCTCGCAGTCGGCAGCACCGCGCTAAGGAGAAGCGCAACGAGCAGCGCAACGGCGTGGATGAGATGTCGGTCGAGTCGCATGTCGGGTAGAGTCCTTCGCTGAAGATGGAACCGCAAGTGGGATACACGCACATTCCCGTCCTTCGTGAGGAGCGCTCGTGGCTCGTTCTCGCGAAGCCCGCGGGTATTCACTCGATCGCGCAGCGGGGGAGCGACGCGCCGAGTGTCGAAGCGTGGCTGCGTGCCACGCGGCCTGAACTCGCGGCGGTCGACGAGGCGGGCCTCGTCCATCGGCTCGACTTTGAAACAAGCGGGTGTCTGCTCGTTGCGAAAGACGATGCCACACGCGCGCGTCTCCGCGATGCATTCAGCGGCCGCGGCGGCGACATTCGCAAAACGTATCTCGCGCTCGTCGAAGGGCATTTCCCCGACCGTGTCCTTGCGGGGGCGTTCACGCTCTCGTTCGCGAGTCGCCACAAGGGCAGCGCGAAAGTCACGGTGCACACCCGCGGCGAACCCGAGACGATCGGCCGTTGCCGATGGCGTGTGCTGCGCGTGATCGGCAACAACACGCTTGTCGAAGTGGAGCTCCTCGGGCCTGGCCGCCGTCATCAGATTCGCGCAGGTCTGGCGCACGAAGGTCACCCGCTTGTCGGCGACACGCTGTACGGCGGGAGCCCACGCGAAGGCGGACTTTGCTTGCACGCGTGGCGGTTGGAAGGTGAGTCGCTTGCGCACGCGGCGGCTGCAACTTCAAGCGCCACGGACGTCAACCTTTCCGCGGCGCCGCGCATCGAGTCGCCCGCGCCGGAGTGGGCGACACTTTCTTCATGATTCGAGATCAATTCCGACGTTCACCCTTGGCTTCTTGGGCACTCGCGGTAGGGTGCGAAAACTCAGCAGCCGAGTTCGTCGGCCCCTGAGTCCACGAAAGGACCTTGATCGATGCACGCGTTGGGCCGACGCAGCGTCATCCTCGTCGTTCTCTCGCTCGCTGCCGCCGCGCGGGCTGAGGTCGTTTATTTCACTGAGTCTGCCGCCGCGCGCGGATTCGTCTACTCGAATCTCGAGGGCATGTTTGGTGGAACGGGGCAGTATGGCTGCGGCGTTGCGCTGTGCGATCTCGACAACGATGGCGACGACGATCTCATCGCGACCGGAGGCTCGCCGTCGATGGTGCTCTACGCGAACAACGGCGCGGGCTACTTCACGAATGTCACTTCCACAGCGGGCCTTGGCGCACCGACGAAACCCTCTGGCCTCGTGTGTGCTGATTACGATGGCGACGGCGATCTCGACATCTTTCTCACGCGTTGGCTTCAGCCCGCGATTCTCTACCGAAACAACGGCGGGCTGAACTTCACGAACGTGACTTCCGCGGCGGGAATCAGCGGCACGAGCGGTGCGGGCGCAGGTTCGAGTTTCGGCGACTACGACAGCGACGGCGATCTCGACCTCGCGGTTGCGATGCGCACACTCACGCTTTCGAACACGCTTCGCAACCGTTTCTTTCGCAACGAAGGGAACGGCACGTTCACCGAAATCTCCGCACAACTCGGTGTCGATGACGCAGGCGCGAGTTTCCAGTGTCTCGTGCAAGATCTCGATCGCGACGGCGACTGTGATCTCTACGTCTCAAACGACAAAGGGACGCCCGCGTTTCCCAATCGTTACTTCCGCAATGAAGGCGGCGTGTTCGTTTCAGAACCGAACAACGGTGCGTGTGTCGCGATCGATTCGATGGGCGTCTTCGCGGGCGACATCGACATGAATGGCTACGTCGACATCTACTGCGCGAATACGGGTGACGGTCACGCACTGCTCCTCACGGATACGGCACGGATTTACACGGAATCCGCGGATATTGCGGGCATGGCAGGCAACGCGACCGGTTGGGGAACGGTGATCTTTGACCCCGACAACGATGGCGATCAAGACGCCTTCATCGTGTCCATGCTTGACAAGCCCGACTATCTCTTCGTCAACGACGGCGGTTTCCCGTTCACTGATCGCTCGTCGTCGGTCGGCCTTGGCGATGGCATCGATACGTATTGCATCGCCGTCTCCGATATCGATCGCGATGGCGATCTCGACATCCTCACGCAGCCATACCTTGCGACGCTTGACCTCTTCGTAAACACCGCGCCTTCCGCGAACAACGCGATTCGCCTCAAAGTGCTCGGTCGCGGGAGGAACACGCACGCGGTAGGCGCGTTGGTCGATGTCGAATTCACGGCCGCGGCGACCAAAGGCGGAACAGAAACGCGTACGGTGCTGCGCGAAGTGATGGCGGGCTCGAGTTACAAGAGCCAGAGTTCGTACATCGTGCACGCGGGGATCGGGACGGCAACGACGGCGGATCGCATCACGGTGCGCTGGCCGCGCGTTGGTGCCTCGCGTCCCGAGCGCGT
>JAIYCA010000111.1 GCA_027488265.1 Planctomycetaceae bacterium | reverse complement strand
GCGAGGCATCGCTTGGTGACGTTTCGGATGGTGTTGTGTTCGAAGTTCCAACAGTGTTTTCTGACGGAAGCTGTTCCGCAGATCGCGCGTTGGTGTCGGCACTCACGCGTTGCTCTAAAGTGTTGGAAACTGCTTGTTTCGCTGCGGTCTTTGCTGTGGCGTCCTGCACCGTGAGCGAAGCCGCGCTTGATTGTTCCGAGGGAACCGCCGAATTCGTGTCGGCGATAGGGACCGCAGGAAACGCGGGTTCAAACGGCGTCTCACCTGCGTACTCTGGACGAGATTCGCGTCCAATCGACTGCGCAGCGATTTCTTCGAAGCGGCGTGGCGGTGTCGGAATCTCTACTGAAGCCACAGTCGATATGCCATTGGAAGCGGTCATCGAACCGCTCGCGATTTCTTGCGGAAGCGCGCGGGAAATTCCCTCAAATCGCGGCACAGGATTCGTAACCGTCCCCTGAGTTGCATCGAAACTGCCGAAACCAACTGGGCGTCGACTCGTGCCGAACGCTTCGATCAGCGCACGATTGACATCCTCTTCTTGGCCTGCGAGTGCCCGTGCATCGAACACCGTATCGAGCGCCCGATCGATCGAGTTGTCCGCAGCACGGAGTACGGCATCGTTTGTGTCGTCGAGGATCGCCGTGATTTCACGCTGCATCGGATCGACGGGTTCGGTCTCGAGAGCAGCAGATGCAACTGATGGACGTGTTTCGGTTGGCGTGACGGAATTCAATGCCGCGGGATTTTGGTTCCCTGTGTTGAGGCTGTCTGTATCGACCGACGAACCCAACACAGGACTCTGCATACTGCCACTGCTGAGTGAATCTCCTGCATCGCCCGTGGTGGTCGAACCGCGGAGCAGTGCGTTCAATTCACGCTCAAGTTTGTCGAGATCCAGTGTGCCGGTCTCTACGGGACTGCTCATCGCTTCAGGAGTGCTCACTGTCGCGTGGGCGCCTCCGTGCAACTCGGAATTGGCAGGTGCCGCGGCGGCTCCGTTGCTCGTTGTGTTCAAAATCGGCGCAGATTCGGTGCTTGTGGATTCAGTGCTCGTGGGTTCAGTGCTTGTGGATTCGGTGGTTGAAGACGCAGGGACTGCGGACCCGAAGTCTGCCTGCATTGCCGCTTGGGTGAGTGCCTCAACCTCACGCAAAATCGCCTCCACGTCGACCATGCCGTTGGCAGTAGTCGGCGGCGATGCCGCCGCCTGAGAGGGGCTTTGATCCGTGCGAGAGTCCATACAACGTCCGTTATCGGCAAAAAGCACTCGTGACTCAACGGAAACCTGTGAGAGGAGAATCGGCCGAGTACGGCTCCATTTGTCCGAATTGGCGTGAATTGGGAATTTCGGCACTTTGACCTTGGGGTCCTGCGAAACAGCCCTGTAATCGTGACCGTGCTGGTTTCGACGTCGGTCGAAGTCGCGCCTGTGTGACCCCACGAACGTGTCTCGTGGAGGCCATTCGATTCGATGCGTCCGAAGGAAACCGAAAAGATCACGCCTGCTTTGTCTCTCGATGAAATGGGAGCTTCAGAACCCCCATCCTCCGACACTCAAGCTCCGAACCATCCTCGCGATGGCGGCGATCCTGTACCGACCGTGAGGATGGATGTGCGTGGGCAGACGCGCGAGCGGGGAGCCCATCGGGCGAGTGGCTCGGCGGAAGGCACTGGACAGGACGAACGGCGGGACTCGCCCCGCATCGCACTTTCGGCGCAGGTGGTGGTCGTCTGGCGCGACGCCGCGCAGATGGCGGAAACCCACACGATTCTCGACTACGGGCTCGGCGGATTTCGGCTGCGAGCGGATCGAACCGTGCCTGTTGGTCGCATTGGTCGCGCCGTGAACATGTTGCCTGAACGTGTGGCGGTTGACCTTGATGTCTTGGTCGTTTGGTCTGCGGTGCGGCCGGATGGACAGTGCGACTTTGGTGTGCGCTTCTTGGGTTCGTAGCCTTTGAGCAGGCGATGGACCGTTGCGAGAGACGCGCTTCGCGACGACAATCGCGGTATGACGACTCTCGTGCTTCCCGTCATTTGCCTCGGCACATGCAACTTCAGTGCGACTCTTACCGCGCAAACGGTCGCGGTGTCTCGAACCACTGCGAGCGAAGTCCACAGCACAATTTCGCACGAAGCAGACGCACGCATCGACAAGGCACTTGAACTTGCGGGAGCGAATCGTTCTGAGATCGCGCGATTTCTCGCAAACTACGAGAAGTCTGGAGATGCGCAGAAGTTTGATGCAGCGCGCTGGCTCGTCGCCAACATGGATGGCCACGGATTCGCCCGCATCGAACTCTGCGACAAAGACAACAAGCAACTTGGATTCGATGCACTTGCGTATGCCAATCTGGGCGAAGCTCAGGCGAGACTCGACGAAATCGGCAAATCACATCCCGATGCGGATTTCCGAAAGATCTCGTTTGAATCGGATCTTGAACACGCGAGCGCCGACTTCTTGATCGCGCATCTTGAAGGCGCGTTCGATGCATGGCGATCACTTCCGTGGGCAAAGTCGATTTCTTACGAAGCTTTCCGTGAACACATTCTTCCCTATCGCGGAAGCAACGAGCCGCTCGATCTTTGGCGTGCGCCCGCGCAAAAGCGCCTTGAAACGCTGGTGACCGAACTTCGCGCGTCGGGTGAGAAGGACGTGCGCGTGATCGGTGAGCGTGTGCGGAGCACGGTGCATCCGTGGGTTGCATTTAGTGATCTCTACTACGTGCATCCGACAGATCAGAGTTACACCGAGATGACCGAAGACAAGCGTGGTCGTTGCGAAGACATCACGAACATGGTGTCGTTTGGCATGCGATCCGTGGCCACAATGTGTGCGAGCGACTACACGCCGTGGTGGGCAGCGAGCGACAACAATCACGCGTGGGAAGTGGTGCTTGATGAACAAGGTCGAGGTCGCGCAGGTCTTGCGGGCCGCGCTGCGAAGGTCTACCGCAAAACGTTCGCGCATCAAGAGTCGAGTCTGGGCGCGATCAAGCAAGAGAAAGAGACTGTGCCACGCTGGTTGTCGGGCACGCACTACATCGATGTGACGGCGGAGTACCAGCCCGTGAGCGCCGTGACCGTGCGACTCGAGAAGCCGCCCGAGGGACAGCGCTTCGCGTATCTCGCGGTTTTCAATGGTGGCGCGTGGCGTCCGATTCACTGGGGTCACATCGTGGACGCGCCGGGAATCGGGACCAACGTGGCTTTCAGCGCTCTCGGACGAAACATTTGCTATCTGCCGATGTATCACATCGACGGTGTGGATGTTCCAGCGAGCGCGCCGTTCATTCTCGACGCAGATGGGATTTCGCACACGCTGAAGGCAAGCGAAGCCGCGGATGTCACGCTTGTCGCTTCGACCACAAAGCCCGACATCCAAGATCCTGACACGGGCCGCATCAAGGCGCGCACCATGGTGAAGCCCGATGCTGCGTACGAACTCTTCGTTTGGAAAGATGGCGGTTGGAAATCGATTGGTCGACGCGAGCAGGGCGAAGAAACGCGCGTGTTTGAGTCACTTGCGCCGGACGGCCTGTATTGGCTTGTCGAAGATGGCTCGCGCAAACTCGAGCGCATTTTCACCGTTGAAGCAGGCGGGCAGGTCTTCTGGTGAACGCGGTCGCGTGTGACAAGTTGAAGTCGCTCCGCGTGATCGTGAATGCCGACGATCTCGGTTTGCATCCGGCTGTCCGTCGCGCGGTTGAGGAGTGCGCTGCGCTCGGCACGGTGACAAGTGCGAGTGTGATGGCGAACGGGCCGGATCTCGCTGCAGTACGGCCAATTCGTGGCGTTTCAATGGGCGCGCATCTCAATGTGCTGCGTGGTCAACCGCTCTCACCGATCCGTGAGGTGCGGTCGCTCGTAGGCACAGACGGCCTTTTTCTCGGCAGTTTTGCGCGCTTTGCCGCGCGTGCGTTGCGGGGCGCGATTCAACCGAACGAACTTCGATTGGAGTGGACGCGGCAGATTGCGAAGCTCCAAGATCACGGGCTTGAACTCTCACATGTGGATGGCGAGAAGCACACGCACTGTCTCCCTGGGCTCTTTGATGTGGCGTGTGAAGTCGCGCGTGATGCGGGGATTCGCTGGGTTCGGAGAAGTGCCGAGCTTCACGGGAACTTCGCGCTTGGAGCGCCATGGCTGCGTCGTGCGCTCTTGAGGACGTGGTGCGATCGAGCTCAACCTTGCGCGGGAGTTCGTTGCGCTGATGCGGTTTGGGGCATTGCCGAGCAAGGTGCGCGCTTCTCAAGCGATGCCTGTGTGCGGGCATTGCATGGAGTTGGCGACGAAATCGTCGAGGTCGTTTGTCATCCGGGTCGCGCACATCGCGGCGATCCCGCGCTGCCCGACGGCTTCGGTAGGATGCGCGTCGCGGCGCTTTGGGAACCCGAGCTCCGCAGTCTGCTCGAGGATCCGTGGCATGAAGTCGCGGCAATGCACGGGTGGACGCTGACAGGGTTTGATCGTCTCGACTGAATTGGAGTGAGCGATCGAACCGCGCGATTCAGCCCGTACGCCGAACGAGGAAGCCGACACTCGAATGCACGCTGCGCAAGACACCGACATCTCTATCTCCGTTGTCGCTCCGGTGTACAACGAAGAGCTTTGCATTGAAGAGTTCTTGCGACGCACCGACGCAGCACTTCAAGCGTTGGCGCGTTCGTACGAAATCGTTGTGGTTTCTGATGGTTCGACCGATCGCACGGAGGCGTTGCTTCGCGAGGGTGCGCGTCGGTATCCCGCGTTGCGGGCCGTGCTTTTGGCGCGCAATGTTGGCCAATGCAGCGCGCTGTACGCGGGAATTCAAGCGAGTCGCGGCAAGATCGTGATTGTGACCGACGGCGATCTGCAACATCGACCAGAAGACATTCACCTGCTCGTGGAGCGGCTTGAACAGGGCTACCAACTCGTGTCGGGTGCACGCTCGAATCGTTCAGAGTCGAAGGTTCTGAAACTCATTCCGAGCAAGATTGCAAACTGGCTGCTGCGTCGCGTGACAGGTTGCGAGATCCGCGACATGGGTGGCTTTAAGGCACTTGATGGTGCGACGGCACGATCACTGCGCTTGCGTCCTGGACATCACCGCTTGTTGCCAGCACTTGTGCATATGCGAGGCGGAGCGACGAGCGAACTCACGATCGAATGCCAACCGCGGTTCGCTGGGAAGAGCCACTATGGGATTGGCCGCACGTTTGACGTGATTTTCGACATCCTCATGCTTGGCTTCCAGTCGAGTTTCAAAGCGCGACCGCTCTACTTGTTCGGCCGAATTGGCGTGATGCTCCTTCTCGTCGATTGCGTCGTGATGCCGTGGCTTCTTTGGGAGAAGTTTCGCGATGTGTTTGGAATGGGCGAATCCGTGCCGATGGGCACGCGACCGCCGTTTCTCATTGCGATCATGTTCTTCCTCGCTGCGCTCTTCTTCCTCGCGATGGGCTTTGTGCTGGAACTCTTGAGTGATGCCAACAACGCCATTGGTGGCATCAAGCCATATGTCGTTCGCGAAACCGTGTGTGGGAAGCGCGTGGGGAACGAGTAGTACTCGTTCAAGTAGCCTCTATGCAAAGGAGTTCGAGAGATGACGATGGTTCTCGCAGCACTTCCTCTGACAACTGCCGTGATCGCGGCTGTCCCACAAGATGCAGACGACCTCCGACGTGCGCTTGAGGAGATTGAGCGACTCAAGCAATCGAATGCGGCGCTTGCTGAAAAAGTCGGTGTGCTCGAGGAGAAAGTCGTCCAAGGAAACGACGCGACATGGCTGACGGGGCAACGCGCCAATGAGATCCGCGCGATCGTGACCGACGTCCTTACTGATGCAACCACGCGCACGAATCTCGCCGATGGTGGAACAGGTGGTTACGACGCGAAAAAGGGCTTCTATCTCGCGAGCGCCGATGGCAATTACACCATGCAAATCAAGGGTGAAACGCAACTCCGTTGGGCCTACGCGTCGCGCGACATCGGAAGAGCCACTGCCGCGCCAGGATCACCATCAGCCTCCACAAGTGACGATGCGTGGGGATTTGAAGTACGCCGCGCGAACTTGAAGTTCCAAGGCACAGTGGTCGATCCATCGTGGTTCTACGAAATCAAGCTCGCCTTCGAACGCTCCGGTGGAACGGCGGTCCTTGAAGACGCGTTCATCGAGAAGCAGTTTGATGCGGGCTTCAATCTTCGCGTTGGGCAATTCAAGACGCCCTTTCTGCGCGAATCGATTGACTCAGAGGCCGGTCTCTTGGCCGTTGAGCGATCACTCGTCGATTCGTTCTTCACGACGCGTCGTGGTCAAGGTTTACGTCTCGAGTGGGAGTCGGATGTCGTACGCATCGAGGGCTTTTATGGCGGCGAACTTGCTGCAGCAGGTAGTGCGCCCTACAGCATCGTGAGTGGATCGGCGACAGAACTGAACGCGGGCTCCGCGCTCGGGATTCCAGGTTCGCAGAGCACGAGTTTCAACGCGGTGCAGACCGACTATGCGTTCATCGCCCGAATCGAAGCGAAGACTGGTGGCGAGTGGAAGCAGTTCAAAGACATGCAGAGTTACCGCGGTGAAGCGGCTGGTGCACTCTTTGGTCTCGCGGGCTACGTGCAACAGGTTGCGCCAATCTCTGGAACCAACGGCGCAACTCCAGATGTGATGTGGAGCACGACCGCAGACATGCGCATCGATTTCGGTGGCTCGAACATCTTCATCTATGGCGTTTACCGCGATGTTTCGCTGCAAGAAGCGCAGCCAACACGTGGAGGCGGCGATGCGAACGATCTTCAGCAATGGGGCGCCGTTGCGCAGGGCGGTTACTTTGTGACGGACAACGTGGAAGCGTTTGTTCGCTACGAAGTTGGCAACAGTGATACGGATAAGTATCGCGCGCAAGCGGCGGTCGACGAAGCGAATGCAGAGGAACTCAGCATTCTCACCGTCGGTGCAAACTGGTGGCCCGCTGGCGTGAAGAACCGCATCAAGGTGAGCGGTGACTTCGGCTACGCATTCACTCCGATCGTTGACTTTGCAGCGAGCGGCGCGGATTGGTTGCCCGCGTACACCGAGGCCGACGGCGAAACATTTGGCGGCGAGTGGGTTATTCGCACGCAGTTGCAGTTCCTCTTCTAAAGAAATAGTGAGTCGAGATGTATCGAGACGAAATCCCGACGGCGCATCGCGTGCTGAAGACAGCTTCTACAACACTGCTCGCCGCAGTCCTTGGCAGTACGCTCGCGACGCTACCTGCGTGTGTGGCACCGACGAGTGGCGCACCGCGGCGTGAAAGGGCTGTCACTGGCTCGACCGATTTCAGCCGAAGTGCTGCAGGCGAGAAGATTGGATTCGAAGAGCTTGAAGAACTGACAAACGCGTACGCCGATCGCTATCGCACGCTCATGGAAGACGCGATCGCGGAGATCACAAAGAACAACCCTGATGCGCGCGCACGCGCAACAGCGCAGCGATTCCTCGTCGAATCGACGACGAGTGCGTATGACATTGCGACGAACGGCGATCCGTTCTCTCAGGTGCTCGATCTCACCATCATGGTGACGCTGACGAGCCAAGTCTGGATTGATGACGATCGTGCGACACGTGAGTTCGGAGCCGACCGCGCGGAGCCATTGATTGTGGCGCTGCGCCAAGCGCGCGAAGAAATCTGGCGCATTGCCGCGCGCGTCTTTCTCGCGGATCAACTCGCAGCCCTCGACTTCATGATTGCATCGTGGCGTCGCGAAAACCGCGGCGTGGAAGACACAAGCTTCGTTCGCTTTGACGACTTTGCAGAGCAGCGTGGCGAATCACTGATTCGCGACGTCGCTTCGGGCGGCGGTTTGTTCGAGCCGCTCAACAAGGCGATCGATGAATCGGTCGCATATCGCAAACTCGGCGAACGCATCTTCTATCTTGCGAAACGCATGCCGACGCTCGCGAACTGGCAGACACAAGCACTCGCGGATGAAGTCCTCGCAAAAGAGGAGACGAAGCGCGCGCTTGCAAATCTCGATGGCGTGTCGAAATCGGTTGAGTCGCTTGGCGCGACAGTGACGAAGCTCGCAACCGATGTTCCAAAGTTGGTCGCAGACGAACGCACAGCGATTTTCGCGGAAATTGATCGACGGCAGAAGGACATTGATGCAGCGCTGGGCCAAGTGACAGCGATCGCCGGCGAAGCCGCGAAAGCGGCTGCCGACGCGCGCGCGATTTCAGAAGGTGTTTCGCCGATTCTCTCGGACGCGCAGAAGACATTGGAAGCTGCACAACCCACACTTGATGCGGTGCAAAAACTTGCGGAAACATCCGAGCGACTGCTTGGAAAAGTCGCTGAGTTGAAGGGCCCGCCCACGCCACCAGATCCGAACGCGCCGCCTGCAAAACCGTTCGACATTGCCGACTATCAGAAGATGCTTGGCGACGCGACCGTCACGCTTGGTGAAGCGAACAAGTTGCTTTCAAATGCCGATTCGCTTGCGGGTTCGAAGTCCATCAAGGGATTGATCGACGAAGTGACACACGCCACAGAGCAGCGGATTCAAAGCCTTGAAGCAATGGTGATGCGCGTCGTCTATCTCATCGGCGGCATCGCGGCGGGCGTTGTTGTGCTGACATTTGCACTGTTGTTTGCGTATCGCGCGACTGCTGCACGGACTGCGCGCACTCAGCAAGGAGGTATGAAGTGAACTCTGGTCTCTTATTCACACTGCTCAGCGTGTCATGGATGCAGAGTGTTGCACCTCCTTCGGCGCCTGAAGGCGGGAGCACCGAAGCGACGAAGCCAGCCGTGACGTCGGACGCGACGAAGGATGTTGACGCGAGCCCGTATCCACGTTTCGTCGAGGACGAAACGATCAAAGGCACGGTGAAGTGCGTTGGAAGTTCATCGGTCGGTCTGATTTTGAACGCTGTTCGCCCTGGATTTCGCGACGCGCAAAAAGCGATCGAACTCGTTGTTGAGAGTTCCGGCTCGGCTGCGGCACCGAAAGCACTTGCTGCGGGAACAGCGGACCTCGCGCCGATGAGTCGCGCGATGCGCCCGGCGGAAATCGAAGAGATCGAGAAAGCGCGGGGCGCGAAGGTTGAATTCGTCGACATTGCCGTCGACGCGATTGCCATCTGCGTCAACCGCGCGAATCCCATGACGCGCATTACGCTCAAGGACCTCGATCGCGTCTTCGGTCGCGAGCGTCGTCGTGGCGGTGGACCAGCCGTCGTGTGGGGCGATATCGGTGTCCGAGACACAGAGTTCTCTTCGAAAAAGATCGAGCTCTACGGCATGGGATCAGGCTCTGGATCGAATGGCATCGTGTCCGAGTTTGTGCTTCAGGGTGGCCCGTTCCGAACGACGGTGAATGAGGAACCGGTCGCATCGAGTGTGGTGCAAGCAATCGCGACGGATCCGCAAGCGATTGGTTACTGCAGCGCCTATTTCGAAGCAAGCCGTGTGCGACAACTCGAAGTCGAAGCACTCGATGGTTCTGGATTCGTCGCACCGACCGAAGCAGCGATTCGCTCTGGCAGTTATCCGCTCGCTCGTTCAATGCGCATCTATTTCGTCAATGATCCGAAGCGGCCGAATCCCGCGGCAATGCAGTTCATGCGCTTCCTCGTCTCGGAGGATGGCCAAGACATCATCGGTGGACTTGGACAGAAGGTGCTCGCGCCCGAACAAGCGCACACGCAGTTCGCAAAGCTGAAGTAACGCGCGGCACTTTCGCGTGCACTCCGTTGTTCTCCGCATTGGTTGGCGCGGGCCTTCCGATACAGTGCGTCGATGCGCACTGATCTCTTCGCGCTTGCACACTTCGCACTGGCGCCTCTCGCGGTTTGCACGTCGCTTGGCTTGGCTCACGAAGCCTTTGCACAGAATGGCGATCGCGCAGGTGAGGAGCAACCAGAACTTCCAGCAGAGTGGCGCGTGCCTGCGTCGCCAGCGCTCGATGCAGCGGCGGAGCGTGCGACGTTCTCGATCGCCGACGGCTACGACATTGAACTCGTCGCTGCAGAGCCACTTGTCGAAGCGCCCGTCGCATTTCGCTTTGGGCCCGACGGCCGACTTTGGGTGGTCGAGATGCGCGGCTACATGCGCGATGCCGAAGGCGCCGGCGAAGAGCAACCGCTTGGTCGCATCAAGGTGCTCGACGACGACGACGGCGACGGCCGGATGGATCGCGCGACGGTATTCCTCGACGGTCTCGTGATGCCGCGTGGTATCGCGCACTGGCGCGATGGCTTGCTCGTCATCGAGCCGCCGCATCTTTTGTTTGTGCGCGACACGAACGGCGATGGTCGTGCGGATGAATCGCGCATTGTCGCGAGCGGATTTGCGGGCGAAGGAAATCCCGAACACGCGGGCAATGGACTTCTCTGGACGCTCGACAACACGTTCACATGCTCACAGCATCGAGTGCGTTTTGTGCCGGATGGCGAGAACATGCGCGAGGAGCGCGTTTCGCCGCACGGACAGTGGGGTATCGCGGAAGACGACGAAGGTCGACTGTACTACTCGCCCAATTCCGATCCGCTCCTCGTCGATCTCATCCCAAAGCAGTACGCCGCGCGCAACAGTTCGCAGAAGTCGTTTGACGGCGTACCCGCGCGTGCGCCGAACGACATGCGCGTGTATCCGTCGCATCTCACGCCTGGCGTGAATCGCGGTTACCAGAAAGGTGTGCTCAAAGACGGTCGACTCGCGAACTTCACCGGTGCATGCAGTCCGCACGTTCATGAAGGCGTTGCGATGGGCACGGACATGGTTGGCTGCGCGCTCGTGTGCGAGCCTGTTGGAAATCTGGTTCATCGATATCGACTCTCCGACAAGGACGGTCGTGTGATCGCAACACCTGCGGACGGCGACGCGTCGTTTCTCACATCGACGGACGAGCGCTTTCGCCCAGTTTTTGCGGCGGCCGGCCCTGACGGCGCGATCTACATCGCCGACATGTATCGCGGCGTCGTGCAACACCGCATGTTCATGACGACCTTCTTGCGAAAGCAAGTGGAAGAGCGTGGACTCGAGCAGCCGCTCGATGCAGGTCGCATCTGGCGCGTTGTGCCGAAGGGCACGAAGCGTTTTGCTCCACGCGATCTTTCGAAGTCGTCTCCTTCGGAACTCGTCGCGCTCCTCGCGGATCCAGAGAAGGTCGTGCGTGCGATGGCACGCCAGCGCATCGTTGAACTTCCAGCAACGAGCGGCGATCAAGCGCTCATCGCCGCGCTTGTCGAACTCACATCGCCCATGCAATCAAGCACGGTGCGTCTTGAGGCATTGTGGACGCTTGCAGGCATTGACGCGTTGGATGAGCCGATGATCGAACGGCTCGGCACAGATAGCGATGCGTTGGTGCGCATCCATACGCTGCGTGCCGCGGAGCGCGTCGCCGACAGTGTGACGCTCGCGAGCCTTCTCGGGAGAGCAATCGAAGATGAATCGATCGATGTTCGCGTACAAGCGGTGCTTTCCTCGGGCGCACTCGATGCACCACTTCGCGGCGCAATCCTCGAGGCAGCGTTGCGTCGCGACATTGGTTCTCGTGCGATGCGCAGCGCGGTGCTCTCTGCGATTGTTGATGCGGAGAGTGATGTGCTCAATGCAATCGTCGACGGACGTGTTCTTGCAGAAGACGGTGTTGGCCCTCGCGCATTCATGGCGGAGTTCACGGACACGCTACTCGATGATGGGTCAGGTACGCCTTCACCGACGACGCTCGCGCTCATTCTTTCCACGGCGTCTTCGGTCGCGGCCGATCGTCCGTGGCTTGCGAAGTCGATGATCGAGCGTGTTGCTGCGCGCCAACGACTTTCATCGAAGGAACCCGTGCAACTCGTCGCGTCGTGCGAACCTGAAGGTTGGTTTGCGATGCTTGCGAAGCCACCCGAAGAACTCGCACTCGCGATGCCTGTCGATCGCAATCTCTTCTGGCCAGGTCGCGAGGACGTTGCGTTCATCGCGCCGAAAGTGAAGCGTGGCGCTGAGATGTCATTCGCTGATTTCGGCAAGCGGCTCTATTCGAACTGCATGAGTTGCCACCAAGCGAACGGACGCGGACTTCCGCCGGTGTACCCGCCGCTTCGCGGAAGTGAAATTGTGCTCGGTGACGCAGAGACATTGGTCAAGATCGTGATGCACGGACTTGAAGGCAAGATTGAAGTCGATGGTCAGATCTACAACCAAGTGATGCCCGCGGCACCGCTGCGAACCGATGAAGAAATTGCGGCCGGCTTGACGTACGTGCGCAGTGCGTGGGGCAACTCGGCGTCGGCGGTCGAGCCTGCGCTCGTGACGAAAGTGCGCGAGGAAACGAAGGGTCGAAATCGCGGCTTCACGTCGCGCGAACTTGGCATCGAAGCGAAGTAGTGTGCTCGTGGTGAAGTGCTCGTGGTGAAGCACTGGTGGTGAAACGCTCGCGTGCGATGCCTTCTCGCTACTCGCGCGCGAGTTCCACGAACTCAACACCCGACTCTGAGAGTAACTCGCGCGATTTCGCGAAGTTTGCTTCCCAGTGTTCGTCGCCCTTGCCTGCGCGGTACGTGACGACGCGCACGATGCCCGATTGGATGATCGACAGCGTGCAGTGCACGCACGGCGCGAAACTCGTGTAAATCGTCGATCCGACGGGCGTGACGCCGTTGCGCGCACATTGGACAATTGCGTTCATCTCAGCGTGCACAATGAGGTCGTACTTCACGGGGCGCTCAAGGCGCTCAGGGCGGTCTTCAATACCGCGCGGAAGTCCGTTGAAGCCCGTCGCCATGATTTGGCGCGACGGGCTCACGATCACTGCTCCGACGCCGCGCGACGGATCTTTCGACCATCGAGCGATGACGTCGGAGAGATCAAGAAATCGCCTGTCCCACTTGAGTGCGCGCGCTGGGTCTTGCATGGCGCGGAATGTACGCGATTCGATTCGATAGTCACGCGTCGCGCAACACATCACGCGACGTGCAGACACCATTCCTGGAGTAGTGCGCCGCGCCTCGCGCAGTTCACCACGCGTAGAGAAGGAGTGACAAGTCAGCAGCGCCGACATCACCGCTCGCGTCGAGATCCGCGCGGTGTCCGTTGGGCGTTGGACCCCACGCTTCGAGCAAGATTGAAAGATCCACTGCCGTGATGCCGCCATCGAGATCAAGGTCACCGAGCGGCGGCGCGGGTGGCCCGACATCGACGGCACCGAACGCGCTGATGCGCGATTGTCCGAGCAGGCCTGCGTACACCGGATTGGTCGCATCGACGGCAACGCCTGTCGCACCGAGCGTGGCGGTGAGCGTGTATCGAATCAATCCTGCAGGGACACTCTTTGACGGCCACTCTGGATGTTGGGCGCGCACGAGCGCAGCGGTTCCCGAGGTAAACGCCGTGGCGAACGACGTTCCAAACCACGCCGCGTATCCACCACCTGGCACAGGACCAACGATCGATTGCGATGGAACGGGCACGCCCTTCTTGAGTCGCGTGTGACCAGGCGCAGCGAGATCGATGCGATCACCGAAACTTGAGAACGGTGCTTTTACGTCGTTCCAATCGAGTGCACTCACGCCAGTTGCAGAGCCGTCGCATGCGGGGAACTCACGTGGGTCGTCGGTGTTCGAGTTTCCTGCGGCACCAAAGACCGCAACTCCGCGCGTTTGAGCTTCGCCAACGACGTCTTCAAGCGCTTGCGAACGGTACGTCTCACCAAGACTCATGTTGGCAATGTGTGCACCGCGATCGACTGCCCATGCCAGTGCACGCGCAATCTGGAATG
The DNA here is from genome assembly GCA_027488265.1 of Planctomycetaceae bacterium. Taxonomy (GTDB): domain Bacteria; phylum Planctomycetota; class Phycisphaerae; order Phycisphaerales; family SM1A02; genus QWPT01. The sequence continues at coordinate 3,680 of JAIYCA010000111.1, read as the reverse complement.
TTCCGGCGTTTCCATCGCTATCGAGTACACGCACCGGAAGAATCGTTGCTTCTGGCGCGACAAGATGGATCAATCCCGCGACGAACGTACCGTGTCCGACCTGCTCGTCGACGAGTCCATCACCGTCGTTGTCGATGCTGTCGCCGACATCGCCGCTCGAGGGGGAACCCGGCACAAAGCTCACGCCCGCGGGTGAAACGCGCCCGTTGAAGACGGGATGCGAAGCGTCGATGCCCGTATCAATCACAGCGATGACGACACCTGCGCCACGCGAGCGTTCGTGCGCCAACTCAATTCCAAGCATTGGAACGGCGTACTGATTGGCGAAGGTCTCCGCACTGAATCCAACGCCAGAAAGCCAAAGGCTGTCTGTTTTACCTTCGCCTGTTTGTCCGACGTAATTCAACTCGCCCCACGGAATCGTGCGTGCTGCAATGAGTGCATCGATGCGCGTCGCAACATCCTGCGGAGTTTGCGCACCAGTCAAGCCGTAGGAAATGAGATAGATCGGCCGACCAGTGATCTGGTCAACCACTCCGACATTCACAAAATCCGCTGCGAGAGTTGCAAGCGTTGTCGCGAGTGTTTCTGCGGAGTCAGCGCGCACAATCACTTCGCCCGGAATGATTGGTTCCGCAGGATTTCCGCCCGCGAGCGTGATGGAGTGCACCGTCGATGACGCGAGAAGGCCGAAGAAGATGGACGTGAACTTGGTGCGCATCAAAGGACTCCCGAAACGACGAAGGGCGCCCACCACGAAGGATGCGGAGTTTCGTGGCGCAAAGCAAGGATTGAAGCGCGAAGTGCGGCGGAAGCACGCGCTCCCGCACGAAAATCGGCATGAAATCGATCAGCGATCATCAAAGCCGCAGCATCTCGGACCGACCAAAGTGTGGTAACCAGACGCCGCGCTCCAGCCGCATGGAATGCACGGGTGAGTCCAGAGAGTTCTTCACCTGCGTCGATAGCGTGGCGTCCAGTTTCGCAACCTGAGAGGACGACGACCTCTGTATTGAGTCGAAGATCAACGATATCTCGCATCGAAATCCATCCATCCGCGAGTCGCAGTCCGCTCGCGGATGGAAGTGCAGGAACGAATCGTCCGTGGCATGCAAGGTGGACGATCGGTGCATTCGTGATCGCATCACCAAGGTTCGCGCGCGTTGCAGCAGATCCGATCAGCGGTTGCACACCATAGAGATGTGCGATGCGCTCTGCTTCCTCCGAGATCAGCGGCGCGTTGTGGTCGGCAAAGGCAACGACGGCAGCTTGCGTCGTCGTGCGGTCGACTTCTTCAAAGTGTCCGCACGCAATGCTCGCACTCGGAGCAACTTGGATTTCGAATCGCGCAATGAGTGGCTGCTTGCCATCATCAAGCAGTGCAAATGGCAACGCGTGTAGTGCTCCGCATGGAACAATGATGAGGCGTTGCACTTGATCGAGATCGTTCGAGAGTTGAAGGACGGGCTCGATGATCGTGCGATAAAGCGCGCGCGAGAGTGCGTCGATGTTGCGGTGCTCGGCGCTCGCGTCGCCGGCGCGCGCGCCGGAACGCAAGAGAAAGAGCAACTTGTCGACGAGCGTTGTGATGTCCGTCATCGATGCAAGTGCGCGAAGACAGCGCAATTCGCCGCGCTGCGCTACGAAGGCGATCAGTTCGTCACCTGCGGCGAAATACGAAAGCAGCACTTCGTCAGGCGCGACGCGCGCAAGAACTTCTTCTGTCGTGAGCGGTGCATTCAGCAACGAACGAACACCGCGCGCAGTTTCAAGACGCGTGAGAACGTCATCGATGGCGCGCTCGGTCGCCGCGATTTCGGAAAGCGTTGTTGGCTGGCTCGACGCTCGTCGTTCGCCTGTACCCGTGTGTGCATCGTCTGTGCGCACTGGCGTCGCGTGCAACGCAGAAAGTCGCGCACGCAGCGAAGCAAGCTGACGGGCCGTCTCGCTTTCAATAGGTCGATCAGGTGATCGATCAAGTGCGCGGTCGACTGCGCGCAGCATGGTGTCGAGCAGAGTTCGACTGCGTGCGCGTTCGGTTGTTTCGAACGCACGTGCGGGTTCGGCGCGATCTCCGCGATCAAGACCAAGCGCAAGAAAGTCGAGCGCGAGATCTTCGTACGCACGAAGACTCAGCGAGGCGTAGGCAGCGCGATGGCTGTCCGCGCCGAGTGTTGCGCGCGTCGACTCTGCAATCTCTACAGCTTGCGAAAGTTTTTCGATTGCCGCAGCAACGCCGTGTTGCGTTCGTGCAACGTCTGCTGAAACAAGAAGCGCGTCGAGTTCGATGGTTTTCACGCCAAGACGACGCGCCGTATCGAGCGAAAGTTCGGCCGTCTTCGCAGCTCCGAGGGTGTCCTCGGTGAGCAACTGTGCCCGCGCAAGCCGCAAATCAGCATGTGCAACGTCGAGCGGACTCTCTCCAGCAAGCGATGTATTCGTCGCGCCTGCTTCGATCGCACAGTCGATCGCCCGCGAAGCATCACCAGTTGTCCACGCGAGTTCACTCGCGAGAAGCGCAGCCGCGCGGTGACCACGAAGATCACCCGACTCTTCGATGATTGCTGCTGCACGCGCCTGTGCGTGCTGCGCCTCGGTCGTTCGACCCGCGGCGAGAAGCGCTCGCGCAAGTACAAGCGTTCCACGCGCGGATTCAGACTTGAGTCCCTTCGCGGCCGCGACTTCGAGCGCGCGCGTTGTTGCATCGAGTGCTTCTGCGAATGCGCCGATCGCAACCAGTGCTTCTGCACGATCAATTTCAAGTCGCGCGTGATGCCCAGGCGCCACATCCTTCGTCGCACGCGCCGCTTCATCGAAGATGCGGAGCGCTTCACCCACGCGACCTTGCCGCGCGAGGAGATCCGCGAGATTTCCCGCAACAATGGCTCGCGCGAGTGGTTGCGCTGGGAGCAACTCGTTCGCGTTTCGAAACGCTTGTTCCGATTCATCAAATCGATCGAGCTGAAGAAGCGTTTCACCAAGCGAATTGAACGTGATGCCGCGCGCGTTGCTATCACCCTCAGGAATGCTCGAAAGAGCTCGTTCAAGCGCGGAAAGAGCCTGCGACGTCTCGCCGCGGACTTTGTGAATGTTCGCGATGTTGAGTTCGGCACGCGCGGCGAGATCAGGGCGACCGGCAGCGACCAGTGCATCACGTGCTGATGCGCCCGTTCTCAGCGCGTCGGTTGTGCGGCCGAGTTTCGTCAGCGCATGCAGCGAAGCAACACGCGCGCGCGCAGCTTCGATGGAATCGTCCGCAGCGATCGCGGTGTTGGCCGCGAGTTCTGCGCGGGCGATGGATTCTTCGAGCTTCCCTTGATACGCAAGCGCTGGAATGGTCGCGCGAAGTGCGCGGGCGGCTGCACTCTGCGCACCGAGTGTGCGCGCGACGTTCGCAAGAGTTTCGCCAGCGGTGAGCGCGTCTGATGGTGACGCTGACGCGAGTCGCTCACATTCATCGCCCAGTGCAACGAGGCACGCATGCATGCCGCGTGCGTCTGTTTGAATGGTATCAATCTGCGCAGCGGGCGCGAGTGCGGTCCACGATGCGAGATTGATCGCGAGGCTCACGGCACGCTCCGAGACGAGAGTGGAAGCACGCTTGGTGGATAGAGCGTTGTGGAACCCACAGGTCCGCGCGCATGTGGGACAACCGCAATTTCAGCCGCTTCCATTGGAAG
>JAIYCA010000061.1 GCA_027488265.1 Planctomycetaceae bacterium | reverse complement strand
CTCGTCGCGTCCAGGGTGGTCCGCGCACTCGGTTGAACTTGAGAGCGAAGACAGCGGACCAGAATGGAAGGTCGAAATCGTTTCTTCGACCGGACAGGTGCAAGAGATCGCGGTTTCCGCGGACTAACGCACGCCGAAAGACTGGTCAAAACTGCACCCACGCGCAGCGCCTCGGACTTCCGAGGCGCTGTTCATATCGGTCCCGTCTGCATAGAGCATACGGGCGTCATGGGGTGCCTTCCCGTGGACGAATGCGCATAGACCGCGCAGTCTGCATCAATCGCTGCGCGCACACCGCCGATGGCTTCCACAGCTGCACTTTCGCAGCACGGAAGGAAGCCCTCGTCCTATGCGCGGCCACGTCACCACCGCAACGATTCTTTCACTCGCGCTCTCTGGCGCGATCGCTCAAAGTTCGCAAGCCGATTTCCTCGGCTTTGCAAGTACGTCGTCGGTGGTTGAGGGCGATCTCGACACCTACCACGTGCTTGAGGTGTATGCGCTGTTCGATGATTCAACCGACCGACTGCTCAACATCTTCGATGTGCAGGCTGCCGTCGGACGAGCGGGATTCCCTGGATCGAAAGTGCAGTTCTTGCAAGCGAGCGATCCGATCGAGGAGTACCCCGCGAGCATGCTGCCGATGGGATTTCTTCCGCCAGGCGAACAGTGGGTTTTCGATACCTACATCACTATTGGTGCGCGCCAAGGCGACTTCCTCAACGGCACCGTCGCCGACCCGGACTTCGACGACGCGACATTCACGACGAACTCCTCGATTCAAAGTGCAGGTTGGTACAACCTTCCCCCGACCAATTCCTACGGACTCGCGGGCGTGGAGCATCGCGTCTTCCTCGGTCAATTCGTTGTGAGCGCGGCCGACTATCAGCCGGGCCTGCGACTCGAGTTCGCGGCGACCATTGGCTACGCGAACAGCGGCGCGCTTGATTTCGCGTCGCACTCGAAGAACTTCTACTACGGATCCGGACTCGGTGCGCCGTACGTCGATGACAAGATCGACAACGATGTGTGCAGCGACGTTATCTTCGTCAATCCGAACTCGCGCTTGGTCGCAACGTGGCTGATGCAAGGTCTCACGCGCAAGGCGGGTGTCAACTTGGGCGGTCAACTGCCTTCCGGTTGGCGCTGCGAAGCGACCGGCGATCTCGATGGCAACGGCACCGCCGACATCCTTTGGCGCGATGTCAACACCGGACGCTTGCACACTTGGCTTCTCGAAAACGCCACGCTCATGCAAGAAGAGCAGGTTTCAGGGCCGCTTGGTTCGAACTGGACCGTCGTCGGTATCGGCGACATTTCTGGCGACGCGCGCGGCGACATCATCTTGCGCGACACGTCGACTGGAGCTGTAGAAGCGTGGCTGATGGATGGGCCGATGCGCCTCGCCGTTGGTTCGCTCGGAAACTCGAGCGGTTTGGTCGCGCAGGGTTTGGGCGACTTTGACGGCGACGGATTGCGCGACATTCTCTGGCGCACATCGGCGGGCTCGCCGCGCATGTGGCTGCTCGATGGTCTTTCGATTCGTTCGCAAGGCACCGTTTCGGGGATCAACCAGAACATTCCGCTTGCGTGGACTGTTGGCGCGATCGGTGATCTCGACGCCGATTCGAAAGCCGACATCGTGTGGCGTCATACCTCGGGCTCCGTGGCAGGTTGGCTGATGAACGGCGCGACACGGACTGGCTCGGCGACCATACATTCGTACATCGCGCCGCAGTGGCGCGTCGAAACACTCCGCGATCTCAACGGCGACGGACGACGCGATGTCGTCTGGCGCAACTCGCTGAACGGCGACGTACACGGTTGGCTGATGAATGGTCTGACGCGGACAACGTCGGGGTTCATTCGCAACGCAGGCCCCGCATGGTCGATGGTTGATCCGTGATACATCGGTGATCGCGTTGTGGTACTCCGCTGATCGTCCGGTGATGGAGCGGTGAAGCATCACGAGCTGCGCGCGAGCGAGCTGCGCCGAGCGAGTGCCTGCGGCACACTGGTACACTCGCGTCATGTCATCGGCGCTGTCGCCACATGCGACGAACCTCAATCCCTTCGCCAGTCTTTGGCGGCATCGGCGGCTGATTGCGCGTTTGGCGCGACGCGATCTCGCCGCGCGCTGGCGAGGGTCCTTGCTTGGGCCGATCTGGGCGATCGCGACGCCAATCGCGACACTGGCGATCTACGGCTTTGCGTTCGGAACCGTGCTTCGCGCACGTATCCCGACTGGGAGCGACGGGGCGACATCCGCCGCGAGCCATGCGCCGTACGTCATCTTGCTGTTCTCAGGGCTGATTTTTGTGCACCTCTTCACGGAGGTCGTGCAAGCGGCACCGAGTCTTGTGCGCAACAACCTCGTGTACGTGCGGCAGATTGTTTTTCCGATCGAAGTCTTGTCCGCGGTCAGCGTCGTTTGCGCGCTCTTCGGAACGGCCATGTCGATGGCGGTGCTCTTCCTCGCGCACTTCGCTCTTGCGGGACTTCCCCCGCTCACCGCACTTTGGCTTCCATTCCTTGCGATTCCGGTTGCACTCTTCGCGCTCGGGGCTTCATGGGCACTCTCGGCGCTTGGACTCCACGTGCGTGATCTCGCGCAAATCGTTGGGCTTGGTTGCACAGCCGTCCTCTTCACAAGCACTGTCTTCTACGCGCTTGACGCGGTTCCGCCTGCGTTTCAGTGGATCGTCCGACTCAACCCAGCAAGCACCATCGTCGATGCCTCGCGCACGGCGCTCTTCGGCGGCTCTGATCCCGACGTGCTCGCACTCGCGATCGTGACTGGATTTGGATTGAGCGTTTGTCTCCTCGGCTACGCCGCGTTCATGCGGGCACGAAGTGGGTTTGCCGATGTCGCGTGAAGTCTCTGCCACAACCGAACGCGCGCGTGGGTCGGCCGATGCAGACCGCGCGTTGGTTGTTCGTATGCGTGGGATTCGTAAGGAGTTTGCGCATGCGCCGAGCGGCGGTCTCCTCGCGCGACTCTTGCGCGGACGAAACGCGTCGCACGAACACCCCGCGTCGCGCGGCCATGTTGTCCTCGATGGAATCGACCTCGACGTTCACCGCGGCGAAATGCTCGCGCTCGTTGGGCGAAATGGCTGCGGAAAGTCGACGCTGTTGCGCATTCTCTGCGGCATCATGCGACCAACCGCAGGAACCGTGGAAACCAAGGGTCGCCTTGCGCCGCTCCTTGCGCTTGGCGCAGGGTTTCACCCCGACTTCAGCGGACGTGAGAACGCGCGTCTCAACGCGTCGCTCATTGGGCTCAGCGACGCGGAGATCAGCGAAAAACTACCGTCCATGTTGGAGTTTGCCGGAATTGGTGACGCGATCGACGACCCGGTCTCAACGTATTCGAGCGGCATGTTCGCGCGACTCGCGTTTGCTGTTGCGGTAGCGAGTGATCCTGACGTCCTCATCGCGGATGAGATTCTCGCGGTTGGCGACGCAGCGTTTGCACGCAAGTGTTACGCGCGAATCGAGGAGCTCCGTGCGCGCGGTACGACCATTTTGCTCGTGACACACAACGCAGGCGTTGTGCTTGAACTTTGCGATCGCGCGGTATTGCTCGAGCAAGGCCGCATTCTCGAAGAAGGCGTGCCACGCGACGTGATGCGCCGCTACAACGCGCTGCTCTTCGCGGAAGGTGGCGCGGGACGTGCACCCACGATCGCAGCGGCGAGCGAGGCAGCGAGCACCGCGGCCGGGGAGCCGCTCGCTGACTACGACCCGTCGCTCGAGGTGAGGGACCCCATCGAGTATCCGGCGACTGGCGCACGAGTTGTGTCGGTCGTCTTCCATGATGCGGCGGGCCGACGCGTCAATCGCATGCGACTTGGCGGCGAGTACGTCGCTGAATTCCGCGCGGAGTTTGAGCGCGACGCCGAAGGCGTGATTCTCGGCATTCAACTTCGCAATATCTCCGGCGTGACCCTCGCAGGCTTCCTCTCGCGCGACGGCGCGGAGGGCCTCTCCGCGCGGCGTGGTGAAAAACTGACCATGCGTATTCCGTTTCGCATGCTGCTTTTGCCAGGTCGATACTTCGTGACCGCAGGGATTCGCAGTCGGCTGGAAGAACAATCCATGCACAAACTCGTCGACGCGATCGCGATTGAGGTCGTCAGCGAGAGCGTCAACGTGCACCAAGGCTACTGCGCGCTGGCGACGGCGCCGGCGACCATTGAGCGCGCTTCCTTGTAGACTCGCGCCATGGACGCAACGGACGACGTACTTGGCGTGAGGAAACTTGGACATCGCACCTTCATTGGCGGCGATGGCGACATGTGGGAGCGCATCGGACGCTTGCAATTTGACTTCCTTCGCGCGCGCGGTTTGCAGCCCCAGCACGTCTTGCTCGACTTCGCATGCGGCTCGCTGCGCGGCGGGATTCACTTCATTCCGTACCTCGACGCAGGCAGCTATCTCGGCTTTGACAAGTCGTTTGACCTCGTCGCGATGGGCGTGATGAACGAACTCGGCCACGAGCGCTTCTCCGAGCGTCGGCCGGAGTTCGTGATCAACGGGCGCTTTGATCTTTCGGAGTTTACGAAGAAGCCCGACTTCGTCATTGCACAGTCGATCTTCACCCATCTTGTGCCAGACGACATTCGACGATCGCTCGCGGCGATCGCAACCGTTTCAAAGCCGACGACGGAAGTGTTCGCGACCTATTTCTTGCGCGATCAAGCGTATGGAAATCCCGCGCAATCGCACTCGCGGATGAACTTCTATTACCTCCCCGACGAGATGCGTTCGTTCGGTGCGGACTCCGGATGGAAGTTCGAGAACATCGGCGCGTGGAACCATCCACGCGGTCAGCAGATGGCGCGCTACTACCGCGCGTGACGTACGAACGGAAGGTAGCGAAGAACGTTGCGCAAACTCGCGAACACCATCGCGCGCCGAAACCTCGTCCTCGTGCTTGGGATGCATCGCAGCGGTACGTCGGCATTGGCGCGCGTCCTCGCGCTCGCTGGTTGTGCGCTGCCGAAGACACTCTTTGAAGCGGTCGCTGGCGACAACGATCTCGGGTATTGGGAGTCGCGTCCGTTGATTGAGTTTCACGAGGGTTTGTTTCACCAGATCGGCACCACGATGCTTGCGGGTGAACCGATTGATCCTGCGTGGTTTGAGTCGCGCGATGCACGACGCGCGGAGGATGCGCTGCTCAGTATCGTGCGTGATGAGTGGCGTGATGGAGTCTTCGCAGCGCGCACGCCATGGCTTGTGAAAGAACCACGTATCGCACGGCTCATGCCGCTGTGGCGGCGCGTCCTCGCGCGCACAGGTCGACGCGTTGTGGTGGTGCACATGCTGCGCGAACCTGCGGAAGTTGCTGCGAGTTTGCTGCGGCGACCTGAACTCGCGCAGTGTGGATTTACGCAAGAAAACGCAAAGCGCGCGTGGCTTGAGCACGTACTTCTCGCCGAGCGACACACGCGCGATCTCCCACGCACGTTCGCGAGCATCGATCTTCTCATGGGCGACTGGCGCACGGTCGTTGCGCGCGTTGGCGCACTGTTGCCGGCAGGCGAGATCGACGTCGGGCGTGCGGAAAGTGGCGTCGCTGAGTTCTTACAGCCTGCGCTTCGACATCATCGGAGCGCCGGCGACTCATCAATACGTACCGACGTGCAAACGATTGATCTTGCGCGGAACGCGCTCTTTGACGCTGTACGCTGGGACGTCGAGCCCGATCGCGTCGCGCTCGATGACGCGTACACGCGCTTTCTCAACGTTAGCACGTCCACTTCATCCAGCGATCTTCGTGCCAGTGATAGCCGATGAATGAACGCGGTTGAGCGAGGCCAAGTCGAAACGCGACTTGCCGAAGTTTTGTCGGCGCATGTCGGCGAAATCCAACGCGCAAACCAGAAGACCACTTCGAAGGCGCGCGGCCACCATCGCGAAGAAAGACGCTTCGAGCTTCTTCGATGTAGCGTGCCCGCGATACCTGTGAAAGTTGGCCATCGCGGCGACGAAATGTGCCAAGCGGCACTTCGACTTGCCACAAGGTCGCATGATCGAAGAAGCGCGACCAAAGTTCGTAATCACCCGCGAGTTTGAGGCTTGTATCAAGCCGCGACCCTGCGCGTTCCCAAAGTGAACGACGCCAAAATGTCGACTCTTGCTGGATGAATCCCGCGGCATACCACTCGCAGTCAGAGAGGTACTCGCCTTGGCGCGATGCGCGGCGTGAGAACCCGTAATGTCGCGATGTTGCGATCGTCGCGCTCTCGTCATCAATGGCGCACGGAAACCCTGACGTGATCCATTCAACGTCAGGAAACTCACGAAAGATGCGAGCGACCGTCTTGAGCGTTCCAGGAAACCACTCATCGTCGGAGTTGAGCCACGTCATGATTTCGCCAGTCGTCTGGCGAAAGCCGCGATCGATCGCGTCATACATGCCGCTGTCAGGCCCACTCTCGACATGTGCGAACTTCTCGCGATGTCTCGCGATGATCTCGCGTGTGCCATCGGTCGAACCACCGTCCATCACAACATGCTCGATGCGTGGATAGCCCTGTCCGTGAATCGACTGAATCGTGCGCTCGATGTACGCGGCCGAATTGAAACTCGGCGTGACGATCGAGACGAGTGGAGACACTGCATCTCGCGCGGCGCTCGCCGATCCACTTTCGTTCGCGTTCGAGTTTGCTGGCGTTACTGCCCCAGACGTTACTGCCCCAGACGTTACTGCCATGAATACACCTGACATTCAGGACGTGAGCGCGGTGAGAAGACGATATCGATCTGCCAGAGGCAACCATCACGCGCACGCCACAACGGCTCAGTGATATCGAGCGCCATGAAACCGCGCTCCCACATCCACGCGCAGAACTCATGGAACATCAACGCGCCGTCGCCGATCTTGAACGGATAGCACTCCACCACGAGTAACTGCGCGTTTTTCAGCGTTTCCTGCGCACCTTCGAGAATGGGCACCTCAAAGCCGTGCGTATCGAGTTTGACGAGATACGGGCCGCGCATGCCGCGCGTTGCAACCTCATGATCGATCGTCGTTCCAGGAAGCGGTTCCCATTCGGGCTTCAAGCGCTCCGAGTGAATGCGGCCGCCGAACGGATCGGGCGTGCGTTCGAACCAGAGATCGCAGCACGCAGGGCCGACGGCTGCAATCTTGTGTTCAACTCCTTGCCGCGATGCCACGTAGCGCTCGAGAGATGCGCGGTGCCCGTCGTTCGCATCGAGCAAGATCGCGCGCGCCTCTGGGTACACTCGACGGCACATCTCGGTCCAACTGCCGTCAGATGCGCCAATGTCGATGATGGACGCGATTTCTACACCGCGCGCGCGGGCGCGACGCAGCGCAGCTTCTGTTGGAAGATCAATAGCCGCATTCCCCACACCACCCGTGACAGAACTACTACTACCAACAGTCCGACGAAGTCGCGCAGACACACGACCTCGAAGCATTTTGAGAAGCTCGCGACCAGATGATGTCTTCATGCGAAGCGTGTCGCGCTCAGCCGAAGCCGCGAGGAGTTCGGCCTCGAGCTCTGCGATACGCGCGTTCATTTTCACGTTCAGTGCGGCAAGTTGCGCATGCATCTCTTCACTCAACGCCGCCATGGCACGCTGTTCAAGCGCGTCCGCAGGTCGTTGGTGAGCAGTCGTCGGTGTAGCCATGGTCATGGTCAGAAAACCCCCGTCGTCACGTCACTGATGCGCGAGCTCGATTCGCGCGATGCTCGATAGAGCGCAAGGTAGCCAAGTGCCTGCAATCGTGGGTGGTACCGCTGCTCAGCGTTGCCGCGAATTGCCGCGCGTCGCTCGCGCAGAACGGAAAGATTTCGTACCGATCGCGCAATCGACGCCCCGAGCGCGCACGCATCGCCAACTGGCGCCAGCTCGCATCCATCCATCTGCGCGAGCATGTCCGGAACTCCACCAACGTCGAAACCGATGCAGGGTGTTCCGCAGGCAAGCGCTTCTAAAACACCGTTCGGCAGATTGTCTTCAAGCGACGGGAGCACGTAGAGATCACTCGCCGCAACCACTTCGGCGAGTGCCGTGCGACTCGATAAGT
>JAIYCA010000050.1 GCA_027488265.1 Planctomycetaceae bacterium | reverse complement strand
TGCGCAGCCGATCGCGCAGTGGCCCTTTTTCGTAGCGCGAGCGGCTGGCGGGCTGCTGAAGCTTCGCTTCAGGTGCCCGCTCTCGCTCGCTTCTTGGAGCGCTCGCGACCTGCTTCGCAACTCGCTCGCTGTGGTGTGGATGTCGCCAGCCCGCCTTCGCGTGCGCCACGTTGGACATGGCCGAAGGCGGAGCGCAGCGAAGCCTGAGCAGTCGAGATGGGAGTCGCTCATCGTGTCGTGTGGCACTACCCCCCTGCGAAGCAGGAGGTAGTGGCTTGAGGTGCAAACACGGACGACCGTCCAAATCGAAACTTGGAACTCAATGCGAACCTGAGTCTCGCCATCACCAGAGGTGATGCCACACGGGACGTCGCGTTTCCCACGACATCATCCTCTCGCGCTTCGCTTCGCGCCGCGCTTGTCTTAGATCGTGACATTCACCCACGCGGCGCGAGGAACCCGATCGGCAACGCTGTACGCCCGTCAACGGCCAAGTCGGCAAGCGCTTCGCCAATCACAGGCGCAAACTTGAACCCGTGGCCGCTGAAGCCGCACGCAACCGCGACGTTCGCAAACTCGGGATGTAGGCCAACCACGAAGTGCCCATCCGGCGACATGGTGTACATGCAGTGACAGGCGTGACTGGTTGCACGCGACGCCGCCACTGGGATCCGCTCTGACGTTGCTGCGCGCGTTTCGTCAACGACCGCCGGATCAACCGCATCCCCGATCGATTCCGGTGCTGCATCGGGGCCACGTCCGTGAAGCCCAACCTTGAGTCCTCGCGGCGAACCCATGCCGTCGAAGGCCGGGATCCCGTAGACGGGTGGCGCGCTCCCGCGATCGAAGAACCACACGGGCATCTCGCTCGCGTGCCAGCCGCGATCTCCCTCGTCGTCAAGCCAAACGAGCGTCTCGCGCGTCGGCCGGAGCGCAAACGGATTGGACGCCACAACCCCAGAGCCGCCCACCGACACGCCTGCCGACAGCCCCGGCATCCACGCACCCGACGAAAGCACCAACGCCCCCGCTTCCCATCGACGTGTGGACGACCCAGCCCCGCCAAAGACGCGGACACGCCGGCCGTCACTCTCCCACCGCGTGATTGGCATGTTCCGCACGATCGTCGCACCCAACCGCTCCGCCTCTGCGAGCGCCGCGCGGATCGTCGCCTCCGGCCGCACGAAACCGCCGCGCGTTTCGCGCACGATTTCCCAATCGTGCGGCACGGAAAACTGCGGGTATCGCCGCATCAACTCTGCACCGTCGAAGTGCTCGACCTCGAGTCCGTGCGCGCGTGCGCTGCGCAGCATCCCTGCCGACGCAGGATTTCCCGCCGCACCACCCATCACCACGCCACACTCGGTCTTCAGCACCACGCCCGCGTCCCGTTCAAGTCGCTCAAAGCCCTCGTACGCACGGCGCAGAAGCGGCACGTAGTCCGAGTGTTCGAAATAGGCGAGCCGAATGACGCGGCTGCCGCCGTGCCCTGAGCCGCGGTCGTGCGGCGGAGAGAAGCGATCGATACCAACAACCCGCACGCCACGACGCGCAAGTTCCAAGATCGCTGCCGAGCCCATCGTTCCGAGTCCAACGACGATCACGTCAGCCATCACTCCGGCCATCGCATCGGCCATCGCATCTCGGTGCGCCATGGAACGAGGCCTCAATTCCAGCGAGCAAGGAAGTCCGCGAGATCCTCAGAATCGACCACGCCGTTGAGATTCAAATCTGCGATGCCCGTGCCACCCCAACTCGAAAGCAGAATCGTCAAATCGCTGGCACCAATGCTTCCATCGCCATCGAAATCGCCGTTGTTGTAGTTGCGAGCCGTGACGGTGATCGTGATCGTCTTCTCCGTGAAGAGGCCGCCCGAATCCGTACCACGCAAGGTGATGGTGTGAGCACCGACGGTGAGATTGCGGACTGGGAGGAACCGTCCTGCGCCGAGCGCGCCATCGCGACTCGAAGTCCACGTGATTGCCGCATCGCCGAGCAGTTGATCATCGACATCCCACGCCGACGCGTGCAGCAGCACCGTTGCGCCCTGCGGCACGGAGGTCGCTGTGTTCGGCGCGATGAAGTGCACATCTGGCGGTGCGCTGTTGCCGAACGAGTAGGTCGCGCCCGCGAGTTCGTCCGAGGTCCCGAGGCCATCACTCACGCGCGCACGGAAGCGCGCGTCGCGACCTTGGCTTGCCGGAAGATCCGACGCGTCGAAATCAAACGAACTCTCACGGACACCGACCGCGACCGGAAGCCACGCGTCGCCGCCGTTCGGGCTGTACAGAAGATCGGCAACGAGCGCGTCGCCGTCGGCATCGGTGGCATTCCACGAAATGCGCACTCGGCCTTCGAGGTGATCGATCGCTGGATCGAACGCGATCGGACCTGGCTGCGCAGGGCCGACGTCGACGTCCGTGAGCACGGGCGTGTTCGCCGACCGAAGCATCTCGGCAAGCGGACGCCCCGCCGAAGAACTCCCCTTGGACTTCGTCCACTCACGGACAAGGACGCGCGCGATTTCGCGACCCTTCGTCCAACGCGGAAGATTCACAAAGAGCGAAGTTGTGCTGTGTTGGTGTGATGGATCCGCGCAGCTCTCACGACACGCGCGCGTGTCGACACGCACCGAGTGGAGCAGCGCGCCCGCCGCATCGAATGCTTCCACGAGCACGTTTCCATCGGGGTTATCCGCGGTCGGCACAACGAGTTCATTCGGCATCGCAGCGTCGAGTGTGACGCGACGCATCACATGATCGTGGACGCCCGTGAGTCGCATCACCGACGTCGCGTCGCTCGCAACATCCGACGCCAGATCGGTCGCGCCGCCATTCTCGTCAGCGGCGGTGCACGCGGAGCGCGCGTCGTTGATGCAATCAAGATACGAACCCGAGGCAACCCACGCCTGATTCGTCAGAAGCCCTGCAACCATAATGTCTGACTTCGTCGACACCTGCACTTGCGCGATGTTGAGCGGTTCCTTGAGTTGATGCTCAACGTCAAAGGACGCGACTCCGAGCGTCGTTGAATTGTGCGAGAGTCCCCACAAGTGGCCGATTTCGTGCGCAAATGTGCGTTGGAATCGCGAGCTCTCGGTGTTGCCGAACGCCGCATCACCGGGGATACCAATCGCTTGCCCGTTTCCGCTGAACGGATTTCCTGGAAGCCAACCGTAGATGAATTCAGGCCGCTGAAAACCTGCGGCAGGAATGGATGTCTGTCGTAATGAACTCAGCGTGTTCAGAAGTGCCGTGTTCGCCGTTTCGATGCTGGATGAAACAACCGGCGGCGTCACGGGTACGCGGTGGTAGTTCCAATCACCCGTCTTAAAAATCCCGCGCAAGAACGCGTCGCCGAATCCTGGCTCCATGAACGATTGCTGCGGCAGCCCTGCGCCAAACGTGTAGTTCACAGGCACGTACGCGATGTCCACCATCTTTCGGCAGAGGAACGACTTGTTGAGCACACTCGTCGTGTTGTTCGCGTAGTTCGTCTCCGCAATCGTGCGGAACTGGTTCACCGTCACGGTGAAGTCGACGTCGGTCGATTGCGGCGGGAAGCAGATGAAGTTGAGCGTGTCGTTGATGTTCGCGCTGTTCGGCGTGACGGGCGCCGTGATCGGGCCGTTCGACGAGTAGACAGGCGAACTCGGAATCTCGACGCCGTTTGCGTAGATGCGCAACACCGCGTCGACACCCGCTTGTGCAGTCGTTTGGCCGTTCAACGAAATTCTGACTCGCACCGCGGTCGCGTTGCGGGCGATGAGTGGAGTCGTGCCTGCCGCGGCCTGAAAGCCCTGGGTGATTTCGATGGCGGAGACCGAAACGTCGACCGCATGTGCCGCACTGGCGAGGATGAACGAGGCCATAAACGAGGCCAAAAACGAGACCAAGTCAGGTGCGATGCGCGGTGCAGCGAGCAGACGGTGACCGGCACGACGGGGAGCTTTCGACATCCGCACACTCTACTGCCGCTTGGGTGAGATCCAACTGAAAGCGCGCATTTGCGTGAGGTACAGTTGCGGAGCATGGCTGACGAACCCGCCTCCGCCGAAACGAGTGCACGCGAAGACCGCGGTTTCACCGCGATTTTCACCGCGTTTCTCGTGTTTGGACTGCGTGCGTTCGGCGGACCCGTCGTGCAGATCCAAGAACTTCTCGCCGAATTTGTGCACCGTCGCGGCTGGACCGACGAGCCGCGATTCCGCCGCGCGCTTGGCGTGTATCAGGTGCTGCCCGGGCCAGAGGCGCATGAGATGTGCTGTTACCTCGGCACCGTGCGCGGAGGTCGCGTCGGTGGAATCGCCGCGGGCCTTGGATTCATGCTGCCAGGGCTCGCGCTCATGCTCGTCGCGAGTGCGCTCTATGGCCAACTCGATTTGAAATCGCCGCCCGTTGCCGGCGCGATGGCAGCAATGCAGATCGCAGCGTGCGCGCTCATTGTTCGAGCAGTGATCAAGCTCGTGAAACCGATCTGGGCTGCGGCGTTTGACACGAACAAGATGCCGATGGTCGTCTTCTTCATCGCTTCGATCGCGTCGACATACCTGCTGTCGGGGGCGATCGACGGCGCCGCGGTCGAGCGCGCCACATCGGCCGAGACGCGCACGGCGGGCGCGCTCTTCGGGCACGGACTCGTCGCAGGACTCGTCACCTTCGGCGGCGCATACACGGCGCTCCCCTATGTGACATCGGTCGCCGCAGGCGACGGCGGCTGGATGACGCAGCAGGCGTGCCTCGACGGGATCGCGATCGCAAGCGTGCTGCCTGCGCCGCTTGTGATCTTCGGCACATTCGTTGGCTATCAAGGCGGCGGACTCGCAGGCGCACTTGCCTTCACTGCGGGCATCTTCCTGCCCGCATTTAGTTTCACGTTTGTTGGATTCGGTTTCTTCGAACGGCTGGTTGGGTGGAAACCTGCGCGGCGGGTGCTCGACCTCCTCAGCACGATCGCGGTCGGCATGATCGCGAGCGCGGCGCTCCTCTTCATGATCGAGACGAGCGGCGGATGGCCGAAGCGGCCGGTCTTTTTCGGCGGATGGACCGCGCCGCTCATCGGTCTCGCGATCGGCGTCGTCTTCCGCGTGAAGCATCCGCTCGGTACACCAATCCTCGTGATCGGTGCAGGCGCGGCGGGTGCGATCGCTGGACTCCTTCGCTGACGAGGCGCACGGATGGGCCACAGTCGGGCACAGCATCAATCTCGCTTGAGAGCCGTACACTCCGCGCGTGCCCAAGCCGTTCCGCGAGCAATCTGATCGTCCGAATCGCCCGCCGCAGACTTCTCGCGGAGGTGGCGATGCGCGCGACGCTGCACCGCGTCGCCGCGAAGAGCGCCCACCGCTGCGGATCTTTCCGACGACGCTGTGGGAGTACCCGAGCCAACACTACGACAGCCCCGCGATGCGCGAAGCGCAGAAAAAGCAGCGATTGCAGCGAGGTGAAGAGCCGCGCGAGATCGTCATCCAAGGCGATGAAGTCATCGGCTCGGGCTCGATGCAGGGCGACAAGGACTACATCGGCGCAACGCCGTCGTGGGTGATTTGGCAGTTGCTCTCGCGGTACACAAGGGAAGGCGATGTGATCGTCGATCCCATGTGCGGCTCAGGCACCACGCTCGACGTGTGTCGCGATCTCAAGCGTAAAGGCGTTGGATTCGATCTCAATCCGCAGCGTGAAGAGATTCAGAAGAACGACTCACGCAAGTTGCCGCTCGCGAAAGAGTCGGTCGATTTCGTCTTTATTGATCCGCCGTACTCAACGCACGTCGACTACTCCGACGACGCGCGCTGCATCGGCAAACTCGATTCGGGCGGCGAAGATGAAGGCCGCGCGTACTACCGCGCGATGGACGAGGTGATTCGCGAGATTCATCGCGTGCTGAAACCTGGCCGTTACATGGGGCTCTACGTCAGCGACTCGTGGCGTAAGAAGCGCGATCGCGATGGAAAGGCCGTCAAGGGCAGCGAGTTCATGCCGATCGGGTTTGAACTCTTCGCAATCATGCGGAAGTACTTCGCTGCAGTCGACATCATCTGCGTCGTTCGCCACAACAAGAAGCTCACCTACGGAAACTGGCGAAAGGCCGCGGAAGAAGGCAACTTCTTCCTGCGTGGTTTCAACTACTGCTTCATCATGCGGAAGGCGTGAGCGCTCGTGATTTGAGCGGTCGCCGCTGCGGCGGCTCCCTCTGGTGGTGCCCTTCGGAGTGAATCCTCAGGGCACTAGGTTGTTGTTCGTGATTTGCGGTCGCCGCTGCGGCGGCTCCCTCTGGTGCAATCCACGCCAAAGCGAGCAAAGGCGGCGGACGCGAACCGAAGGTTCGCCCCGCCGCCAGTTGCGAGCGCTCTTGATTCTTGCGGTCGCCGCTGCGGTGATTGCGCGAAACGAACAGGCCCCTGCACTTTGTGCAGGGGCCTGTGATTCTGTTTCGCCTGATCTTTGCGGTCGCCGCTGCGGCGGCTCCGCCACATCTCATCTCAGCCCCCGAGGATTCACTCCGAGGGGAGCTGGCCAGAGCGAGGGCGCGGCAAGAGCCGCGCTCGAGCGCTCAATCTGCAATCGCCGCTTGCGCTGCCGCAAGACGGGCAACCGGCACGCGGAACGGCGAGCAGCTGACGTAATCGAGGCCGCACTTCTGGAAGAACGCGATCGACGATGGGTCGCCGCCGTGTTCGCAGCAGACGCCGAGCTTGAACGCCTTCTTCTCGGCCTTCGCGACCGCGCGTCCCTTCTCGCACGCCATCTTGACGAGGCCGCCCACGCCGACCGTATCGATCGACTGGAACGGATCCTTCTCAAGCATGCCCTTCTCGAGGTACGCCGGGAGGAACGAACCGATGTCGTCGCGGCTGTAACCGAAGGTCATCTGCGTGAGGTCGTTCGTACCGAACGAGAAGAAGTCGGCGCATTCGCCGATTTCGTCGGCGGTCACGGCAGCGCGCGGGATTTCGATCATCGTGCCGATCGGAATCTCGAGGCCGTTCTTGCCGCTCATCTTGACACCGCGTTCCGAGCAAACCTGCGCGATCGTCTCTTCGGTCCACTTGCGAAGCAGCGCGAGCTCCTTCTTCGTGCCGACGAGCGGGTGCATGATCTCGGGACGCGCGTCGATCTTCTTCGCGCGGCAGTCGATCGCTGCTTCAACGATCGCACGAATCTGCATGCGGAGAATCTCTGGATACGTGATCGAGAGACGGCAGCCGCGGTGACCGAGCATCGGGTTCGCTTCATGCAGCTGCTTCACGCGACGCTGCACTTGCTCGAGCGACAGGCCCATTTCCTTCGCGAGTTCGCGCTGTTGCGCTTCCTCGTGCGGAACGAACTCGTGGAGCGGCGGATCGAGGAGGCGCACCGTGACGGGCAGGCCATCCATCGCCGTGAAGATGCCGTGGAAGTCTGCGCGTTGGAACGGCAGCAACTTCGCAAGCGCCTTCTCGCGCGCTTCGGTCGTTTCCGAAAGGATCATCTCGCGAATCGCCGCCGTGCGGTCGCCGCCGAAGAACATGTGTTCGGTGCGGCAAAGACCAATGCCAACCGCGCCGAAATCACGCGCGCGACGCGCATCTTCTGGGCTGTCGGCGTTCGTGCGGACCTTCATCGACGCGTACTTCGTCGACCAATCCATGATCTTCGCGAACTCGCCCGATGGCTTGTCTGGCACCGTGCGCGTGACCGAACCGACCATGACTTCGCCAGTCGAGCCGTCGATCGAAAGGACGTCGTTGCGACCGAAGGTGCGACCGTTGACGAAGAGCTTTCCAGCCTTTTCGTCGATCGAAAGTTCGCCTGCGCCGACGACGCAGCACTTACCCCAACCAACTGCAACAACGGCCGCGTGGCTCGTCTTGCCGCCGGTCGACGTGAGAATGCCATCGGCGCTGTGCATGCCAGCGACGTCTTCAGGGCTCGTTTCCTTGCGGACGAGGAGCACCTTCTCGCCATTCTTCGCGCGCTCAACGGCTTCTGCTGCGGTGAACGCGAGCTTGCCCGTTGCTGCACCTGGTGAAGCACCAATGCCCTTCGTGACGACTTCAGAGGCCTTCTTGTCTGAAGCCGCGAAGTACGGAAGCAGGAGTTGCGTGAGATCGCTCGCAGGAATGCGCTTGAGCGCAGTCTTCTCGTCGATCAACTTCTCCTTCACCATTTCAACAGCGATGCGAACTGCGGCTTGCGCCGTGCGCTTTCCTGTGCGGGTTTGCAGCATGAAGAGTTTGCCGTTTTCAACGGTGAACTCGATGTCCTGCATGTCCTTGTAGTGCTTCTCGAGCTTCGCGCGCACCTTCATGAGATGGGCGTACGCCTTCGGGAAGCGCTGCTCCATCATCGCGATTGGCTCAGGCGTACGGATACCCGCGACGACGTCTTCACCCTGCGCGTTCACGAGGAATTCGCCGTAGAAGACGTTCTCGCCGGTCGTGTTGTCGCGCGTGAACGCCACACCCGTACCCGACGTTTCGCCCATGTTTCCGTAGGCCATCGCCTGCACGTTGACCGCGGTGCCGTTGAGGCCGCGAATCTCTTGAATGCGGCGGTACTCAATCGCGCGCTCACCGTTCCACGAACTGAACACAGCCTTGATGGCGTGCTCGAGTTGCAGCATCGGATCTTGCGGGAAATCCGCGCCAACTTGATCCTTATAGACCTTCTTGTATTCGGCCACGAGTTCTTCGAGACCTTCAGTCGGCACGTGCGTGTCTTCCTTCACGCCGTACTTCGTCTTGATCGCGCTGAAGGCGTGCTCGAACTTGTGGTGATCAACGCCCATGACGACGTCGCCGAACATGTTGATGAGTCGGCGATACGCGTCGAACGCGAAGCGGCGGTTGCCCGTGCCCTTCGCGAGACCTTCGACCGCCTTATCGGTGAGGCCGAGGTTGAGGACGGTGTCCATCATGCCGGGCATCGAAACCGCAGCGCCAGAGCGCACGGAAACGAGCAACGGATTCGTGTCGGAGCCGAACTTCTTGCCGAGTTCCTTCTCCAACATCTTGATGTTCTTCTGGACATCATCCATCAAGCCCTTCGGCAACTTGCCGCCGCAGTCGTAGTACGCGGCGCAGGTGTCGGTGGTGATGGTGAAACAGGGCGGAACCGGCAGGCCGATCGAGACCATGTCGGCGAGATTCGCGCCCTTGCCGCCAAGGAGCATCTTCTGACCAGCGTGACCTTCGCACTTCGTTTCACCGAAGTAGAAGACCATCTTGCCGACGTTCTTGCCGACCTTCTTCGCGCTGCTGGACTTTGCCGACTTCGCGGCCTTGTTGGGTTTGCTCGACGACTTTGACTTGCTGGCCTTGCCCTTCTTCGCGGGCTTCGCCTTCTTCTTGCTCGCCATTGGTGTGTGATTCCAAAATGTGTGCGTGCGCGGCGTCTTCCCGCCGCGGTGAATCACGGAGTGTACAGAAGGACCGCGATGCCGGAACGCGCACGATTTCGGAGTTGCGCGCTGCGCTTTCCATGTGCGCCGTCACGCAGCCCCCGTACCATCGCGGCCTTGCCTTCGACCGACGCACATCGCCCGCTCGATGCCTCCGCCGCCCCTCATCCGGCGGAATTGCTCGCGCGTTGGCCGAAAGACGAGCCGTTGGCGGCGCTCGTTTCGGGCGGCGAACTCGGCGCCCACAATGGTTGGAGCGTCTTCGCGCGGCCGCGCGAGACGGTGGTGATCCCAGCGAGTGCCTCGGCAGAAGAGGCGCGTTCGATCCTTGCGGGCGCGCTCGCTCGAACTCCACGTAGCGGTACATCCGGTGCCAGTCTCCCGCTCGCGGCGAGCACCGCGTCCAATGAGCAAGCTGCGCGAACGTCGCCCTTCGATGGTGGCTGGATTGTGGCCCTCGGCTACGGCTTGGGTTCGGTGTTCGAACCCGCCGCACCTGCTCGGCTGCCGCACGACGCCCCACTCGCGGTGCTTCATTGGTGTGAAGACGCGTGGATCTTCGATCACGCGTCTAGGACACTGTCGGCCGTCGGATCGCCGCCGAAACTCGTGGATCTCGCGCCGAATGCTCCATCCCCCGCCCCGCCTTCGCTGAGCGATCGCGCGTGGGAGCTTTCCGCGCTGTCATGCGAGCCAAGCGACGCTGGCTTTGCCGCCAATGTCGCACGCACCGTCGAGTACATCCGCGCGGGTGATGCGTTCCAAGCGAACATCGCGCGCCGCTTTTCGGCGGAATTCCGTGGCTGCCCGCGTCGATTTGCGCATGCGGCGATCCGCGCGAACAACGCTTGGTTCGGCGCCGCGATCGATCTTCCCAACGACGGCAAGCTCGTTTCGATGAGCCCCGAGAGTTTCCTTCGCGTCTTCCCTGATGGAACCATCGTCACGCGACCGATCAAGGGCACGCGCCCGACCTCGACCGATCCACGCGAACTCCTCGAGAGCGACAAAGACGCCGCCGAACTCGCGATGATCGTCGACTTGATGCGGAACGACCTCGGCCGCGTCGCGGAAATCGGTTCGGTGGAAGTGACGACCGCGCGCGTCCTCGAGACGCATGTCACTGTGCATCACGGTGTCGCGGAAGTCCGCGCGCGCCTCGCGCCACAGGTCGATTGGCTTGAACTGCTCGCGGCGACATTTCCGCCGGGTTCGGTCACTGGCGCGCCGAAAGTCCGAGCGATGCAAATCATCGATGAACTCGAGCCGACGCCGCGCGGGTTCTACTGCGGAGCGATCGGATTCATCGCGCGCTCGGGTCACGCGGCGCTCAACGTAGCGATTCGAACCGCACAACTCGGCGCCGAATCCGCCAACGGCGTGCGAGCGGTTGCGTATCACGCCGGCTGCGGGATCGTCGTCGAGAGTTCACCCGCCGACGAGGTCGCGGAAACCCACGCGAAGACCCGAGCGCTCGCCCGCCTTGCTGCGACTGCAGAACTAGGCCAAACCTCTGCGCTGGTACCGTCGGAGCGCGGGTCCGCGACTCCCACACAGCAAACGGGCGGGCGATAATCCTGAATCAGCTCGATTCCGGGGTCACACCGAGCCATCACTTCAGAGAGTGGTCAAAATTCGGCAAATTCAGAGTTGTTCGGTCGAGATCTCGATCCATACTTTGACCGAACGCTGACCAGCGTCCCTCGGTCCCGTCCCTCCCTTCCCTTCCTGACCGCGACGCGGTCCCGTCCTCTGGAGTTTCAAACGATGCGCGCAAGCATGCTTCTTGCTGTTGGCCTTCTCGCTTCGAGCGCGAATGCTGCGATCTACACCGACAACACCTTTGACACGTTCGACAACGGCCTCGCCAACCTCGACATCGAGTCGGTGGACATGTCGGACGACGGCGTGAACCTCACCATCGCGGTGACGACGCGCGGCTTCCAGAGTTGGACGAAGTACATGATGTATTTCGACACGGCGGCGGGTGGTACGGCCTCGAATGGATGGGCGCGCCCTGTCTCTCTGAACGGCCGCGAGATCGAGCACTACCTCGGTTCGTGGGTCGATGCACCGAGCGACAATGCGCAGTTCTGGTCTTGGGGCGGCTCATGGAACCAGACCGGCACCCTCACCAACTCGGTGAGCGGCAACACTGTGACGTGGACCATGTCGCTTGCATCGCTCGGCGTGAGCGCTGGTGATACGTTCTACTTCGACATCGCCACCTCGGGCGGCGGCAACGACCCAGGCGTCGACCACCTCTCGCGCTCCGACGCAGCGACCCCAGGTTGGGGTACGGGCTCGGTTGCGGGCAACTTCCTCGCTTACACGACCGTTCCGACGCCGGGCGCCATCGCGCTCCTTGGCTTGGCGGGACTCGCTGGCCGTCGTCGTCGCTGAGGCGAACAAGCCGCCAGCTGCGCAGCGAAGTCAACTCTGCACTTCAAATCTCGAAGACGCCCTGCACATCGCAGGGCGTCTTCGTTCCTTTTGCTCATCACCGCGTCAATTGGACAGATTCTTGAGAAACCGTGACACGCTCGACGCCCGCTTTGCGCCCAGGTGGTTGGACAAGGCTATCTGTGCGATCAGCCATCCCGTCCACGAACACTCAGGAGTCTCCATACTCAAGATCACCTCTGTCATCATCGCAGCGAGCCTCGCAACGACTGCCCACGCTGGTGATGCCTCTCTCCGTCGCCGCTGAACGACTCATCTCGGCCCGCCGCGATTCACTCGCGGCGAGGCCGACGAAAGCGAGCGAGAGCGGGCACCTGAAGCGAAGCTTCAGCAGCCCGCCAGTCGCGAGCGCGAACGACTCATCTCGGCCCCCGAGGATTCACTCCGAGGGGTGCCGACGAAAGCGAGCGAAAGCGGGCACCTGAAGCGAAGCTTCAGCAGCCCGCCAGTCGCGAGCGCGAAC
>JAIYCA010000256.1 GCA_027488265.1 Planctomycetaceae bacterium | reverse complement strand
TGAGCGTTCCTGTCGGCGAAAGAGACGCCGCGGAACACCACCCAGATGTCGCCCGCGCGGTCGAAGAGATCGCTACCGAACGTTGGCGTGAGGACGAACTGTGCGCCGTCTGAAGTTTGCCTGATGGTGGCGTCCAACCGGACGATCGTGCGCAGTGCGTCGTCGACCGCCGACTCGGGGAGGTCGCCAGCAGCAACTGCTGGAAGCAGCATGTTGCTCTGGAGGCGAGGCGAGGGCCGCGAACTCATGAAGGACGAACTCGGCGCGGCGTGCGCGATTTGTAAGCGGACGAAGTCGGCGCGCTCCTTCGCGGTGAGGGTGCGTGTTTCGAGTTCGCGCATCATCTGTGAACCACCGGAATACGGCGCGAGTGTGAGGAGCACTGGCGTTGGAAGAAGTGATGCACCGAAACCGAGCGACAGCGACATGGCGAGAGCAAGGACACCCACCATCAACGCCCCACCGACCAGAGCGAGTTTCCAGTCCTTCGTCGTCATGACCGTCTGAATGGCGCCCGCACGCGCGAAGTCGGCGCCGCACTCGGTGCAGTGCGTGGGGCGCGGGAGCATGACGAGTTGGCGACAGTGACGGCACCGCTCTTGGCGCGTGGGGCGTGTCGCGCCCGACATAAAGATGAGCGGCCCCACGAAGATCATGCCGAGGATGATTGGAACCGTGAACGTTGCGATGAAACCAGAGCCCGTGATGATCGACGGAAAGACGAAGGGGAAAAGCGCTATTGGGAGTAGGTTGAGTGAAAGCGGAAACCCCGCGCGGTAGCGTTCCCAGAGCGACCGCTCGGAATCGGAGGCTTTCGCGCTTTGGCGGTGCGTGAAGCGAATCCAGCGCGTAAGCATTCCGCGCGGCGCGCTCGAGGCAGGTAGCTCAGCGAGAAGTCGACCCGTGGCATGTACGTCGCCATGCGCGAGCGCTTGCCAGCACTCAACGAGCGCATCCCGCGCGTCGCGTGAAACTCCATGGCGGCAGCGAGGAGCGAAACCATCCGCGGTGCGCGGAGCACAGGGCTCAGAACAAAGCGGACACACACATCCATCTTCTGCGCGAACCATCGCTATGGCGCGGGCGACGCGCCTCGTGTGCCGAAATGCCTGAACTGCCTGATAGGTATTGAGCACGATGATCGCGATCCAGAACACACGCATCAGCGGACTAAAAATCACTTTGAGGTTGGCTGAAGCGCTCAGAAGATCGAAGCAGAGAAACGCGCCGGCCATCACAATCGACGCAACAAGAATGAGCTCCATCGTCCCGAAGATCCCGCGTCGCGCTTGTTTCTGTGCGCGCTCGACGTAACCGTTCCACTCGGAGTCGGAAATGGTCCAGCCCGTCGCGGACGCGTGCTGCGGTGTATCGCGCGCGTTTTGGTGGACGATCGAGGGATCGCTTGACATGTCCGCAGCCTAACCGCGGAACCAAGTGATGCAATGTGCGGTCGGATGACCAAGGCACGGTGAGTCAATCCCCCAGCCGTGCACCGTCGGGTGAGGCAGCGTCGAACATGCCGGAGAGATGCGCCGCCGTTACCGCGCGATCGCTTCCGCGCGCGTCTCGCGAAGCACCGTCACCTTGATCTCGCCAGGGAAGGTCATCTCCGCTTCGACGCGCTTCGCAATCGCTTCCGCGATCTGGAACGCCGTCGCGTCGTCCGCCTTCTTCGCGTTCAGGATCACGCGAATCTCGCGACCCGCCTGAATCGCGTGTGCTTCATCAACGTACGGCTGCTCGCGCGCGATGCCCTCGAGTTGCTCGAGTCGCTTGATGTACATCTCCATCGACTCGCGTCGCGCACCTGGGCGCGCGCCGGAGATCGCGTCGGCCGCCATGACGATCGGCGTGTACGCCGTCGTCGACGGGATATCGCCGTGGTGACCACCGCACGCGTTGAGCACGGCTTCGCTCTTCTCGCCGTACTTCCGCAGGAATTCCATACCAATCGCGGGGTGACCACCTTCCATCTCGTGGTCCATCGCCTTGCCGATGTCGTGGAGAAGACCTGCGCGTCGCGCGGTTGCACCGTTCAAACCAAGTTGGTCCGCGATCATCTGTGAGAGGAACGCGACCTCGACCGAGTGCCGCAGCACGTTCTGGCCGTAACTCGTACGGAAGTGCATCTTGCCGAGCGCTTCGATCACCTTCGGGTGAAGTCCGCGGACGTCGGCCTCAACAACCGCCTCGTTGCCGACCTTGACGATCTTCTCCTCGATGTCGCGCTTCGTCTGCTCGACGAGTTCTTCGATGCGCGTCGGGTGAATGCGTCCATCGGCGACGTGTCGCTGCAATGCTTCGGCGGCGATCGCTTGACGCACACGATCGAAGCACGAGACGCTGATGACGCCCGGCGTATCGTCGACAAGAATGTCCGCGCCGGTCGCCTTCTCGATCGCGCGAATGTTGCGACCTTCGCGACCGATGATGCGGCCCTTCATGTCTTCGCTTGTGATCTTGATCGAGCGCACCGTCGATTCACCAACGTTCTCGGCGGCGTACCGCTGGATCGCCATGAGCGTGATCTCGCGCGCCTTACCCTTCGCTTCGCGCTCGGCTTCATCGAGGAGCTTCTGCCGCAGCGCAGAGCCGTCGTGGGCGGCCTCTTCACGCACTTCGGTGAGATAGAGCTCGCGGGCTTCTTCGCGCGACAATCCCGAAACCTTCGAAAGCGCGCCGCGCAGTTCGGTGCGCGTCCGCTCGTTTTCGTCGTTCGCGCGCTTCAATTCGTCTTCTTGGCGCTTGAGATCGGCCTCGCGGGCGTCGATCTTCGTTTCGCGTTGACCGATCGACTCGAGCTTCTTGTCGAGCGTTTCCTCGCGTTTCGCCGCGCGGGCGAGGCTTTCGTCGAGTTTCGCCTGCGTCGCCTTCGACTCGCGGTCGAGCGTCGCGCGCTTTTCGGACGCAGACTTCTCCGCCGCGAGTTCCACCTCGCGTGCCTTCTTCTCCGCTTCGCTGCGCATCGCGTCAGCGGCGAGTTCGGCTTGCGCCTTCGCATCAGCGATCATGCGGTCGGCCTCGGCGCGCGCGGCCTTGATGCCACGACCCGATGCGAAGGTGAGAATGACGATGCCAACGACGGCGCCAACGATGAGTGCGATGCCAGCCGCGATCAGAATCGCAGCGATACCGAAGTCACCAGCGCCGGAACCAGCTTGAAGCAGAATGGACATGCGAGCCTCCAGTCGAATGAGACTGCTCGCCGGGTGCCTCCTGCACCGGTCCTACCTGCGACGTTTGTGATCAATCGAGTCGTTTGAGTCTTGCCGCGTGCGCGTCTCTCTCAAGTCCTCAGGATGCGGGGCCGCTCAACACCATCGTCCATGAACACTCAATGAATGCTCAATGATCGCTCAATGAACGCTCAATGAATGCTCAACGGCATGTGCAGCGTGGCCCTGCGAAACCCCAGCGCACGGCAACAGTGTGCCAAAGCGACGTTCGCCGCTTGCGCTGTCCTGAATTCCACGCGTCGCGACGTGCGCGACGGTGGCGGGAAATTGGATTGAAGTAGCACTCACAGAAACTGAACTCAAAACGGGTGCCCCGAAAGGAATGGGTGGGGCGTTGTGCTCGGTCGATCTATCCCGATCCGCGCTTTGGGGACACCGAAGCGCATCCTGGGGGACTTGTGCGGCGGGTTGAACCGACGCCTCGTCCTGCAAACGGTCGCGAACGGCAAGGCCTGTTCGACGAGCCGGAAAAAGACAGACGGCCAAAGTCGCCGTCCGATCCGCGTCCGCGGACAATGTGAAGTATCGGCACCTTTCCAAAACTGTCAAGGTAGGATGCGCCTTCGCATGACCGGCTTCGCGACGTGGCTTTCGAATCTCTTGCCGACGAACCCAATCGCGGTCCGCATTGTGTCGGGCGGGTCGAAACGGTCGCGCCACTTGCTGCTCCGATCGGGCTACCTCGCGATCATGATCGCGGTGCTGCTTCTCGGGCTTCTCGGCGGCGATGGGTCGATGAAGCAACTCGCGACCCGCGGCGCCGGCGCGTTTTCGGTCGTGAGTTTCGGGCAGGTCCTCCTGATTTGCGTCCTGACCCCGATCTTCATGGCCGGCGCGATCGTGCAAGAAGCGAGCCCGCGGACGTGGGACATCCTCCTGACGACCCCGCTCGGGAACCTTCAGATCGTCCTCGGTAACCTCTTCGGGCGGCTCTTCTTCATCCTCGCGCTCCTTCTCTCGACGCTGCCGCTCTTCGTCCTGACCCAGTTCTTCGGCGGCGTCCCCGGCGGCGCGATTCTGACGAGTTACGCGATCGCGGCATCGAGCGCGCTGGTCGTTGCAACGACGGCGGTCACGCTGTCGGTCACCCGAAGCGGGGGCAAGCGCGCGGTCCTCGTCTTCTACGCCGCCGTCGTGATGTACCTCTTCTCGACGTACGCCGCCGACGCGTACTTCCGCACGCAAGCGAACATCGGCGTTGGTTCGGGCGCCACGCGCACGACGATTCTGACGGCGTTCAACCCGTTCCTCGCGCTTGAAAGTTCGCTCCAATCCACGAGTTACGTCGCGTACGCCGCGAGCGACGTCCCGATCCCGCCACTGGCGCCGCTCTACACGAATCCTTCGGCGAGTTTCTGCGTGATCTGCGTGCTCGCGAGCCTCGCCATGATGATTTGGTCGACGCTCCGCCTGCGGGTCATAGGTACGCGCGGCCCGCGTGTGAGTTGGTGGAAGGCGGCGCTCGGCGCGGGTGCTGGCGCGACAGGCACGCGCGAATCGCGTCGCGTCGGCGCAAACCCGATCGCGTGGCGCGAACGGATGCTGCGCACTCAATCACTCGGCGGCCTCTTCGGGCGTTGGATCTTCCTTGGGCTCGGCGCGTGCGTTGGGTTTGTCCTTTGCGGGCTCCATCGCGGCGGCACGATTGACTCCTCCGAACTCCGGCTCGCGCTCCTCGGTGTCGTTGGCGCGGAGATCGTGGTCGTGCTGCTGACGGCGGTGAGTTTGAGCGCGACCGCGGTGAGCCGCGAACGCGAAGATGGCACGCTCGACATCTTGCTGACGACGCCGATCCAACCGGGCCCGTATCTCGCGGGCAAACTAACCGGCATCGTGCAGTTCTTGATCCCCATGCTTGCGGTGCCGTTCGTTACGCTCGGCTCCGTCGCGATTTATGTCCTCGCGAACGGATTCGGCGCGAAGCAAGGCGTCACGATCACAGAGCAGGTCAATCTCGCAACCGTGAGTCTTCCGCTCATCATTCCGGAAGGCGCGGTGCTCGTACTCATCAATCTCGTGGCGGCGACGAGTTTCGCCATCATGATCGGATTGCAGTGGTCGCTCCGCACAAAGGGCACCATCGGCTCGGTGATGGCAGCGATCGGCATCTTGGGTGCGATTGGGCTCGTACTCGGCGGCTGCTCGGCCGCGTTTGGCGGAGGCGTGCCGTACGTCGGCGCCGCGATGGCCGCGATGAGCCCGCTCAACATCCTCTATGCGACGGTCGATCCGGCCGCCGCGATCAGCGCGAGCGTCGAAAATCTGCCCGCGGCGCGCACGAGCCTCATCGTCGGCACGATCGCGTCGGCCATCGCCTTCTCCGCGATCTGCTTCGCGATGCACGCGGCGATGAAGAAAAACTTCATGATGACCGTGCGCCGGCTCGCGGGTACGAATTGAGTGAATTTGGAGACGCCGACGCGCGTCTTCGCATCCACGCGCTCCGCTCGTTGCTGTGCGGCTGAAACAACACTTCACCTTTGGAATCTGCCCATGCTCTCGACATCGCTCGCTTTCATCGCCGCAAGCACGCTTTCGCACGCCGCCCTCGCACCGCGAACTGAAACGGAGAAGCCAAGCGAGGGCACATCGCTCACGGTTTACTCGTCGGCTGATCCCGCGGGCTTTGATCCGCAGCAGTTCATCCAGCAGCAGCGGATGAGCGGCATCGACAACGTCTGGGGCGTGCCTGGCTACGGCGTGGTGAAGTCCGTGCGCAAACTCACGATTCCGAAGGGGCGCGGCGAACTCGCGTTCACCGATGTCGCTGCGTGGATCGATCCGACGACGGTTTCGTTCGTCGATCTCGATGACGCGAAGACCACGGTGCTCGAGCAGAATTTCCAGTTTGATCTCGTGAGCCCATCGAAGTTGATGGAGCGCTTTCTCAATCGCGAAGTCACGCTCGCAGTGCCGCTCGGTGAAGGCGTTTCGAATGTCACGGGCACGCTGCTCTCGGCAAATCAGGGCCAAGTTGTCCTGCAAACCGCGCAGGGCGTGAAGATCGTGCCGATGACGGGCGCGCAAGTGGTGCTCGGTGAATTGCCGGGCGGCCTCCTCACGAAGCCCACGCTCGTCTGGAAACTCGCGAGCGAGTCTGGCGGCGAGCATCTTGTGCGTACGACCTATCAAACTGCGGGTATGACGTGGCGCGCCGATTACAACATCGTGCTCGACGATGCCGATCGCTCGGGCGCGATCACTGCGTGGGTCACGCTGATGAATCTCTCCGGCGCGTCGTACAACGACGCCGAGTTGAAACTCGTCGCCGGCACCGTGAACAAGATTCAGCCGCGCATCGGGAGCGGGATGGCGCGCGGTATGCGCATGGAGGCGATGGCGATGGCCGACGCCGCGGGAGGGTTCGAAGAAAAAGAATTCAGCGACTTCCATCTCTACACCTTGCCGCGCAAGACCGACGTCTTGCAGAACTCGACCCAGCAGATCGCACTCTTCCCGCCAGTCGCGGGCTTCAAGGTGAAGCGCGAGCTCATGTTTGATTTCGCGGGCGGCATGATGGCGCCAGGTGCCCCGATTCTCGATCGCGACTTTGGCGTCGCGACGAAGCAAACTCCTGCGATCCTCGTTTCGTTCGAGAACAAGAAGGACAACAGCCTCGGCATGCCGCTGCCCGCGGGCAAGATTCGCGTCTACAAAGAAGACGCGGCCGACGGCACGCTTGAGTTCGTCGGCGAAGACCTGATCGCGCATACACCGCGCAACGAGACGGTGAAGATCCGACTCGGTGAAGCGTTTGATGTGGTCGGCGAGCGCACGCGCACGGATTTCACCATCGACAACGCAGCAAAGCGCATGACGGAGACCTTCCGCATCGAGGTGCGCAACCAGAAGTCGTCGGCGCAAAAGGTGCGCGTGCTCGAACGGCTCTACCGCTGGACGAATTGGAAGATCGAGAATCAGAACACGCCGTTTGAGAAGCTCGATTCGGGAACGATCGCGTTTGACCTCGAGGTCCCAAGCGAAGGCAAGAAG
>JAIYCA010000394.1 GCA_027488265.1 Planctomycetaceae bacterium | reverse complement strand
GAGGGTCTTTCAGCAAGCGCGCCTTCGTCATTTCGTACGCGCGACGTGTCTTCGCCTCCGTTTGGAGTTGAATCGCTCGATCGATCGCGACGAGTGCCGCGGCACGATCACCCTTCGCAAAATGGGCGAGTGCGATCACCTCGATCGACTTGGGATCATCGGGCCCAAGCGATTCTGCAGCTCGCGCAAGGGCCATCGCAAAGTCGACGTCGCGCACGCGAACCTGCGGCGCCTCAAGCACGCCGCGCGCAAGATTGCGAAGAACCGATGCGTCCTTCGCGGCCGCCACCGCGAGCTCACGACCGTAGGCATAGCCCTCGGGAATCATGTTCGCTTCGCTCAGCATGAGCACAAAGCGCTGCGCACGAAGCGAGTCCGCGCGCGCCGGAATCGCTGCGATCACTGCGTCATAGAGTTGAAAGACGTCGTTCCACGAACCGTCTTTTTGCGCTTTGAGCGTTGCAGCGCGAATCGCATCGAACGCGTGCGCATTCTGCGAGCGTTGGATGAACTCGTCGCGAACCGACGCGGGATTCCATGTTCCGTCTGCGATCTTCGCGAGCGGCTCCTCCGCGAGGTCTGGATGTCCGAACCAGAGCACGACTCCATCACGAACCGCGAAGAGTCGCGGCGATTGATTCTGGAACGTCGGATATTGCATCACCTTCGCAGCGGCTTCA
Source organism: Planctomycetaceae bacterium (assembly GCA_027488265.1). Taxonomy (GTDB): domain Bacteria; phylum Planctomycetota; class Phycisphaerae; order Phycisphaerales; family SM1A02; genus QWPT01. The sequence continues at coordinate 6,717 of JAIYCA010000394.1, read as the reverse complement.
CTTGGATCGGCAACGACCCACGTTGGCGCGTGTTCGCTGTGCGGCGGGTCTTGAAGCCACGCTCGCGTGATCGCCTCGTTCTCCCAAGTGACCGCAATGAACTTGAAGTTCTTCGAGCGGTATCGCTGCTCCCACTCCGCGATGACCGGAGCAGCGCTCGCGCAGAGATTGCACTTGGTGTTGAAGAAGTCGAACACATAGGTCACGCCAGGTTCGAATGCGCGCAACGGTTCGCCCTTCACGAACGTTCCCATCTGCGGGAACGGAATCGTGGCCCCAGGAAACACAGTGGGGGTGGCCAAGGTGTATCGCTTCCCATTCGCATTTTGAGCAGCGTCGTTGGCCACTGAAGTGGATGGGACACTGCCCGCCTGAACACTCGATGCAGTGCTCGATGTTGCACTGACAGTCGGCGCGATCGCGAGAAGTGCGACGACGCCATAGCCCGCGAGTGGAGAGAAGCGACTGGTTCGGCTTGTACGAGGAGTTTGGTTCATACGTTTCTCGCAGAAGAGGAGAGGACCACGTCCGACCGCTGACTATTCCGACTTCGACTGAGTTGAGCCCTGATCCGTCGTCGAATTCGCAGGATTTCCCCGCATCGAACGTCGAATGATGATGCCGAGGGTGGGCGCGATGGGATGGTCCGTCTCGATGACCACACGCACAGGTTTGCCCGCAGCACGCCACTTCTCCCAATCCACTGTGACTTGTTGGCGAAGTGCGCGGGCGGTTGCCAGCGGGGTGACGACGTCCGGCTCGACCGCGATGACTGCAAACTCCTGACCATCGGCGGACTCGATCGACACATCGCCCGAAGGGAGTTCGGTTGCACCATCGATCGGTCCTTCAAGCGTCGTTGGACCGAACGTGAGGAACTTCGCGACACGTCCCTTGACCGTGAGAAACGCGGGATCCATTCCTTCGATGTCGAAAGTGACTCGCTTGATGAGTTCAACGCCTTGCTGCGTTCCTGCGTCCATCGTGATCGCTGTTTCCACAGATGCGCCAGGCGCGATCGGCTCCTCGGGCCACGTCGGCGTCGTGCAACCGCAGTCGGCCAGTGCCTTCACAATCTTCAGCGGTTTGGAACCAGTATTCGTCAGTCGGACCATCTTCTCAACGGGCGTGTTGGGAAGCAGATCGCCCATGTCGAGTTCCGCAGGCTCAATCGTTAAAGGCGAGTCTTGATCGCTTGCGGTCGCGTCGATTTCTCCAGTGGTGTTCGTCGGCGATGCAGAGCCGCCTGGCACGTCACTGTTTCGATCGCACGCAGACAAGCCGAGCATGACCGAGGCGAGAGCGAGAAAGAGGAAGCGAGGTCGACAGGAACTCGAAAGCATGCGCTTCATGATCGCAGAACCAAGCGCGGTTGCGCGCCGAGGACAATCTCTCGACAATTTCTTCGTGGACGCTCCTGAACCAAATCATTCCACCACAGAGCCTGACATTCCAGGCTTTCGCCGCGATCGTTGCGCGTCCTATCTCGCGGGCACTGAGGGATCTCCCCCTCGAGCGCAGCTTCTGACGGCCGTTCGGGCGCTCGCTGCCAGATCGTCAAATGTCGGATCGCACGCGCCGCACCTTCTGACGTCGGATGGATCGCCTGTCGTGCGAGATCGTCGGGCTCGCGCCCTCGATATCGGTTGCGGGCCGGGGAGAGAAGTCGTTTCACTGCGGAGCGCAGGCTTCGAGGTCGACGCCATCGATCCATATCCCGAGATGTTGCACCGAACCCGCGAAGCATTGCTTGCCGCGGGATTCGACCCAGGCGATGGCCAGTTGGAACGAGCCACGCTCGAAGAGTTTGCGGGCTCGCTCACGCCAGTTCGTTACGACCTTGTGCACGCTGGTTTCGTGCTGCCCTTCGTTCGTCCATCGCATTTTCAAATGTGTTGGGACGCGATCGTCTCGTCGTTGAAACCGTGCGGTGTCTTCGCAGGACAATTCTTCGGCCCGAATGATGAGTTTGTTCGCGCCGCGTCGCCGAGCGATATGACTTCACACACCGCCGCAGAGATCACCGCGATCTTCCAAGATTGGGAAGTGATCGAGCGTGAAGAGGTGGATCGAGACGGATGCATCGGTCGAGGTGCATCGAAGCACTGGCATGTGCACCATGTCGTCGCGCTCAAACGCTCGTGATTTCAGCGGTCGCTGTGGCGGCCGCTACGGGGGCCGCTGTGGCGGCCGCTACGGGGGCCGCGAGAACAGCCTTTGGTCCCGTCGACACCAAAGTGAGCGGAAGCCCGCGGCCCTGAGGCGAAGCCTCAGACCGCGGGCAAGTTGCGAACGCTCAAATGAAGCGGGCGAAGGGGATCGAACCCTCGACATTCAGCTTGGAAGGCTGACGCTCTACCGCTGAGCTACGCCCGCAGCGGGGCGCGGACTATAGCGGAACTTGCGACCGCAGTGGGAGCCGGCGCTTCTGCCATTTCCAGTCCAGCGCGGTTCGAAAGTGTGATCACCCGTTTCCGCCACCGACTGCGTGCCGAAGGCGGGCGCGGGTAAAGAAAACTCGTTATCTTGTCGCCCCCTTGCCGACACAATCCGCGCAAGGCATCCGGCCAAGGGCCAGCGGGCGGAGGATCCCGCGCCAAGGACGGAGTCAGGCAACAGGAGACGCTCAAAGTTCAGTCATATGAGGTTCAGTCATATTGGGTTCAGTCATATCAGGTTCAGTCGTATGAGTTTCGGTCGGAGTACCGAGGCAGCGGCAACCAAGTCTCCCGTCCGTCAGCGTTTGCAAGCATCATTGAGATTCGAATTGAGATGTGAACCAGGTCCAAGTGGGGCGGCGTCGCCGTTTCCACGCAACAGGAAGACCGCCTTTATGCAGACAGCACTTTCTCGCACGGGTCGGGCGCTCGCAGCCCTCATTCCCGCATTCCTCGCCTCCGCCGCATTCGCGGGTGAAGCCGACATCCGACTACCCGATGTCAAGGGCGCTCAGTTCGCCTACGGACTCACTGGCAACACCCTCATGATGATCGGCCTGGGCATCTCAGTGCTCGGCGCGCTCTTCGGTTGGGTTCAGTACAAGCAGACTGTCGCGCTTCCCGCGCACAAGTCCATGCTCGCGGTCTCAAACATCATTTGGGAGACCTGCAAGAGTTACATCATCCAGCAGGGCAAGTACCTGTCGGTGTTGTGGATCTTGATCGCCTTTGCGATCACCGGCTACTTCGGCTTCCTGAGCCCGATTGGCCAGACGGTGGCCGAAGGCGAGACCCCGATCAACAAGTGGTTCGCCGTCATCGTGGTGCTCCTGGCCTCGATCCTCGGCATCCTCGGCAGTTACGGCGTTGCGTGGTTCGGCATCCGTATCAATACGCAAGCGAACTCGCGCGCCGCATTCGCGTCGCTCAAGGGCTATCCGCTCCCAGTGCTTGGCATCCCGCTCAGGTCGGGTATGTCGATCGGCATGCTGCTTGTGTCGGTCGAACTCTTCTTCATGATTTGCATTCTGTGCTTCTTGCCGAAGGAGCTTGTTGGCCCGTCCTTCATCGGCTTCGCCATCGGTGAGTCGCTGGGCGCCTCAGCGCTGCGCATCTGCGGCGGCATCTTCACGAAGATCGCCGACATCGGCGCCGACCTGATGAAGATCGTCTTCAAGCTTCCTGAGGACGATCCGAAGAATCCGGGCGTGATCGCTGACTGCACCGGCGACAACGCTGGTGACTCGGTCGGACCGACCGCTGACGGCTTCGAAACCTACGGCGTGACCGGCGTGGCCCTCATCGTGTTCCTCGCACTGACCCTCGGCGCCGGCGCCGACGCGTCGGGCGAGTTCGGCGCAAAGCTCATCGTGTGGCTCTTTGCCATGCGCGCGCTCATGATCATCACCTCACTCGTCAGCTACTTCATCAACGAGGCAATCTCCAAGGCGAAGTACTCGAACGCGAAGGACTTCCATGAGGAGGCTCCGCTCACTTGGCTCGTTTGGATCACCTCGATCCTTTCGATCGTCGTCACTTTCGTCGCGAGCTATGTCCTGCTCAACGGCATCAAGGTCGGCGACATCGAAATGCCGAACCTTTGGTGGGCGCTCAGCGTCATCATCAGCTGCGGCACGATCGCCGGCGCAGTCATCCCTGAGTTCACCAAGGTCTTCACCTCGACCAACTCGGGCCACGTGAAGGAAGTCGTGACGGCCTCCGCCCAAGGCGGCGCGTCGCTCAACATCCTCTCTGGATTCGTCGCGGGCAATTACTCTGCGTTCTGGAAGGGCCTTGTCATCGCCGGCCTGATGGGCATCGGCTGGTGGGCCTCGACCCTCTCGGGCGCCGATGCAGTCATCGCGAAGACCTACACCTTCGCAGGCCCGATCTTTGCGTTCGGCCTCATCGCGTTCGGCTTCCTCGGCATGGGTCCGGTCACCATCGCGGTCGACAGCTTCGGCCCAGTCACCGACAACGCCCAGTCCGTGTACGAGCTCTCGCGCATCGAGGCACAGCCTGGTATCAAGGAAGAAATCAAGCGCGACTTCGGCTTCGATCCTGACTTCGAAACCGCGAAGTACACCCTTGAGAAGGCTGACGGTGCAGGTAACACCTTCAAGGCGACCGCCAAGCCCGTGCTCATCGGCACTGCCGTCGTGGGCGCGACCACCATGGTGTTCAGCATCATCCTCGAGCTCATCAAGGCAAACAGCGCGAAGCTCACGGACATGTCTCCCGAAGCAGCCCTCGCAACGGCCGCCAAGGAAGTCGTCGAGAAGCTATCGATCGTCGAGCCTGCAATCCTCCTCGGACTGCTCATCGGCGGCTCGGTGATCTACTGGTTCACTGGCGCGGCCACCCAAGCGGTCGTCACCGGCGCCTATCGCGCGGTTGTGTTCATCAAGGACAACATCAACCTCGATAAGGCCGAGGCGAGCATCGACGACGCGAAGGAAGTCGTTCGTATCTGCACGGTCTACGCGCAGAAGGGTATGACCAACATCTTCATGGTGGTCTTCTTCTTCGCGCTCGGTCTGCCATTCTTCGATCCGTACTTCTTCGTCGGATACCTCATCGCGATCTCGTTCTTCGGTCTCTTCCAAGCCATCTTCATGGCCAATGCCGGCGGCGCTTGGGACAACGCGAAGAAGATCGTTGAAGTCGAGATGCGCGCGAAGGGCACTGACCTCCACGCCGCGACCGTCGTTGGCGATACCGTTGGCGATCCGTTCAAGGACACGTCGTCGGTTGCACTCAACCCCGTCATCAAGTTCACGACGCTCTTCGGACTCCTCGCGGTCGCGATCGCGATCAAGATGGAGGACAGCAGCCTTCGCATTCCAATCGGCGTCGTCTGCTCGCTGATCGCATGCTTCTTCGTCTGGCGCAGCTTCTACGGCATGCGCATCCCTGTCGACGCGAAGAAGTGATTGCATGATTGAACCGAGCAATCGGTTGCGACAACAAAATGAAACACGGGCCGTCTTCGGACGGCCCGCGTTTCTTTCTCGACCGCTCAACTGCCGATCGAGGCGTGCGCGAGCCCGCAGGTGCGAGCGAGTTCGATGAACTTTCGGCTCGGTGGCGCGGTCGCGTCGACGCGTTTCCCCGCGTGTGAGAATCCGAGCGTCCACGCGTGCAAACCGAGCGTTTCTTCGGGTGCCTTCGTCGAAGCGAGTAGCGCTGCGCCCTTCGTGTAGATCGGGTCGCCGGCGATGGGGAACCCGAGATAGGCGAGATGCACGCGGATCTGGTGCAGTCGACCCGTCTCCGGAACGCACGCGACCAACGAGTGCGTTGGGCTCGCGGCGAGGACTTCGATACTCGTCGCCGCGGGCTTACCCGCCTTGTCGATGACGCTGACGAGGCGCGTGCCCTCCGCCGCGGCGACGCGCTTCTCCAGCAGGTTTCGCTCGACTCGCTCGCGACCAATCTTCATTCGCCCCCGCACGATCGCGAGGTAGCGCTTGTCGACGGTGCGCGCCTCAAACTCGGCGCGAATCGCGTCGTATGCCTCCGGCGTCAACGCGCAGGCAACGCAGCCACTCGTTTGTCGATCGAGTCGATGGAGGAGTCCGTAGTCTCGACGCTCGCCAAGTCGCAGCAATCGTCCGCCGAACTTCGCAACCAACGCGTTGAGCAAACTGTCCTCGCGATGCGAGGCGCCAGGCTCTGTGACCATGCCGGGTGCCTTGTTCGCGACGACGACCGACTCGTCCTCGTAGACGATCTCGAAACGTAAGCGCGCGTTGGGCGTGGGTTGCGGCACGCGGCGAGGATACTCGCAAGCGAGGTATGCCCGCCGCACGCTCGCAATACGCCCGCAATAGGCCGACGGTATGCTCGCAGCATGCGCACGCTCGGAGTCAACTCACGTCTCAAACCATTCGGCGCGACGATCTTCGCGGAAATGACTGCCCTCGCGGTGAAGCATGGCGCAGTCAATCTCGGGCAAGGCGCGCCGGATTTCGACGGTCCGGAGTGGTTGAAGGAAGCTGCCATCAAGGCGATTCGTGACGGACGCGGCCAGTACGCGCGCATGACGGGCCTTCCCGAATTGACGAAGGCCATTGCGATGCGTTTCGAAAAGACCAGCGGGCTCTCGTATGACCCCGAACGCGACGTCGTTGTCACCTGCGGCGCGACGGAAGCCATTCTCGACTGCATGCTCGGCCTCATCGAGCCAGGCGACGAAGTGTTGTTCTTCGAGCCGTTTTACGATTCATACATCGCATCCGTTGCGATGGCAGGCGGCGTCCCGAAGGTTGTCACGCTC
>JAIYCA010000072.1 GCA_027488265.1 Planctomycetaceae bacterium | reverse complement strand
TCGAGCCTTTCACGAAGACTTCGAGCGGGCCTGCGTAGCGCTCCATCACATGCCGACGGGCCGCCTGCGCGCGATCAGCCGCGCTCGAAGCCACATTGGAGTGCGCATAAACGCCATGCGTATCGGACACACGACCGTCCGCGCGCGGGTCGCGCTCCACGAGCAGCGTTTCAAGCCACGTCGCGTGCGTCGTTGGAAATGCCGACCGATTCGCCATCTCGTGCTCCGTTCGCGACCAACGCACTCCACTAACCGGCACTCAACCTACTTCTCCGCAGTTGCAGAACTGCGTGTTCTCATCGGAGCCGAGAGGCTGAACCGATGTCTTCCCACGGAAGGCAACCTATCATGGCCCCTTCCCCTAAGGATCCCCCCAAAGGGTCGTCCACTCCATGGGCTCAGTCCCCGGTGCAAACCGGATCACCCACGCACGAGAACTACCACGAGACTCACATGTCGAACGCCAACCTCGCCAAGGACCTGAAGAACGTCTCTGAGAAGGATCGCAAGCAGATCGAGCAAGCACAAGAAATGCTTGGCCCCGATCCTTCGACGATGGGTCTCATCAAGAACGTCTTCTGGGGAAACTTCCGCGAGGAGCTCGCGTTCCCGTATCCGACCGTTTCCGCTGAGGAGACCGCGAAGTGCGATCAACTGCTCGCCGCGCTCGACCACTACCTGAAGACCGAGCACCCATCGATTGAGATCGATCAGAAGCAAGAGATCCCGCAGTGGGTCATTCAACGGCTCTTCGACATCGGCGTGCTCGGCATGACGATTCCGGCGCAGTTCGGCGGTCTCGGCCTCGGCATCACAAGCTACAACCGCGTGCTTGAGCGACTTGGCCGTTCGTGCGGTTCAACGGCCGTGCTTGTCTCGGCGCACCAGTCGATCGGCTGCAAGGCCGTCATGCTCTTCGGCAACGACGAGCAGAAGAAGCGCTTCCTGCCGCTCATGGCAAAGTCGACGCTCAGCGCGTTCTGCCTTTCGGAGCCAAACGTCGGTTGCGATGCAGGCGGCCAAGAAACGCGCTGCGAACTCAGCGCCGACGGCACGCACTACATCCTCAACGGCGAGAAGAAGTGGGCGACTTCGGGCGCGCTCTCTGGCCTCTTCACCGTGATGGCGAAGCAGAAGGTCACTGATCCCAAGACGGGCAAGACGAAGGACGCGGTTACCGCGCTCATCTGCACGCCTGACATGGAAGGCGTCGACATCTTCAGCCGCAACCGCTCGAAGTGCGGTATTCGCGGTACATGGCAAGCGCGCATCAAGTTGACGAACGTGAAGGTTCCGAAGGAGAACCTCCTCTTCAAGGAAGGCAAGGGCCTCAACGTCGCGCTTACCTGCTTGAATTACGGCCGCTGCACGCTGTCTGCGGGCATGCTCGGCGCAGCGCGCTACTCGATGGAGCAGGCGACGAAGTGGGCGAAGTCGCGTCACCAGTTCGACCGCGCGATCGGCGAATTCGATCTCATGCAAGAGAAGGTTGCGCGCATGGCTGCGTACGTCTACGCCGCCGACGCGATGCTCTACATGACGACGGGTTTCCTCGATCGCCACGACGAAGACATCATGCTCGAGACCGCGATGTGCAAGGTCTTCTGCAGCGAATTCGGCTACCGCGTGGTCAACGACGCGCTCCAGTGCATGGGCGGCGAAAGCTACATGACGGAGAACCACGTCGAGCGCATGTGGCGCGATTCGCGCATCAACATCATCGTGGAAGGCGCGAACGAAGTCATGCACTCGTTCATCTTCGCGTACGGCTCGAAGCAACTCGGCGAGTACTTGCTCAAGGTGAAGGCGAATCCGTTCGCGCACATCGGTACGGCCATGCAAGTCGGCGCTGAGCTCTTCCTCGGCGTTCGTCGCGGCGCTCCGAAGTCGTCGAAGGTGCATCCGCGCCTCCGTCATCTCACCGATGACTTGATGGTGCGCATCCAAGAGCACAGCCACCACGTCAAGCTGATGTTCAAGGAGCACGAAGAGCGTCTCATCTCGAACCAGACGATTCAGGCGCGTCTCTCGATGAGCGCACTGTGGATTCACGCGATGACCTGCACGATTTCGCGTTGCGACGCGAATTTGCGCGCGGGCCTCGAAGGTGCGGCGATGGAGCGCGAAATCGCGATCGTCGAGTATCTCTGCGCGATCGCGCGCAGCGAGCAAGCGACGGAACTCCGTGCGCTCTTCGTGAACACCGACGCTTCAATGAAGAAGGCCGCTGCCGCGGCGTTTGCTGCGTCCGATCTCCTTCCGAATGCGAACTACACCATCCCCGAGAAGACGCCGGACCAGAAGTTCTTCGGCACGGGCCGCTCGCCTGCGTCGCAGCAGGCTGGTATCCCGCAGTTCGGAACGGGCTCGGTGTACGCAGGCGACATGGCAGCGCTCAAGTCGCACTGAGTTCACTCTGTTGTTTCGGAGCAATCTCACTGAACTGAGAGCGCTTCAAGTTACTGATTCTCGTGCAGTGTCCGGACGCAGCACTGCACTCCCCTCATCGTTCTTCACCGTTTCTCTCCTGTTCACCCGAGGTTTCGAAAAGCTATGAACGTCCTTGCTGAGATGCAGTCTTACGGCCACGAGCGCGTGGCATTCCACCACGACGCGAAGACCGGCCTCAAGGCGATCATCGCGATTCACTCGACCGCACTCGGAAACGCACTCGGCGGCACGCGTCGCTGGGCCTACGCGACCGAAGGCGACGCGCTTTACGACGTGCTTCGTCTGTCGGAAGGCATGACCTACAAGGCTGCGGCGTCGGGACTTCAGATGGGCGGCGCGAAGAGCGTCATCATCATGCCGACACAAGGTCATCAGCCGAGCGAAGCGGAAGCGCGCGCGATGGGGCGCTTCGTCGAGACGTTCGCGGGCAAGTACATCGCCGCGGAAGACGTCGGCGTGAGCCCGCAGTACTGCGACTGGATGGCGCTTGAGACGAAGCACGTGATGGGCGGCAACACCGTGAGCCACGGCGGCGATCCGTCGCCGTTCACCGCGCAGGGCTGCTTCAATTCGATGAAGGCTTGCCTCGCACACACGGGTCGTAAGGTTGATTTCGCAAACCTCACCGTCGCGATCCAAGGTGTTGGCGCGACGGGTTTCCGTTTGGCGAAGTTGCTCCGCGCAGCGGGCGCTGCGGTGCTCGTCACCGACGTGCATGTGCCGACGATGAAGCGCGCTGTCGAAGAACTCGGCTGCGTTGCCCTTGGCAACGATCGCAATCTCTTCGAAGAGAAGGTTGACATCCTCGCGCCATGCGCGCTTGGCGGCATCCTTGATGCTGGCACGATTCAGCACCTGAAGTGCGACATCGTGTGCGGCACCGCGAACAATCAGTTGCGCGATCCAGCGGCGGACGGCGAGATGCTCGCGCGTCGCGGCATCTGCTACGCGCCCGACTTCATCGCGAATGCAGGCGGTTTGATTCGCCTCGCCGGTCTCTACCTCGGCATGACTGAAGGCGAGATCGACCACAAGATCGTCGAGATCGAAGCGACGACGTCGACCGTTCTCAAGCAGGCTGGCTCGGGTTCGACCGGCGCGGCTGCGATCGCGTTCGCGAAGGCGAAGATCGCCGCGGGCGCTGCGAAGAAGCAGATGGTCGGCGCGGGCTGCGGCTCGGGCTGTGGGTGTCATTAAGAGAGCCGCATCCCGAGAAGGACTCTCGGGATGCTCTGGGTGCGTGAACCGCATCCGTGATTGAACCGCATCCCGAGAAGGACTCTCGGGATGCTCTCGGTGCGAGAACCGCATCCGGAGAAGTACTCTCCGGATGCTCTGGGTGTGCAGACCTCATCGTGCGTGA
>JAIYCA010000180.1 GCA_027488265.1 Planctomycetaceae bacterium | reverse complement strand
CGCCATGAAGACCGAATCTTGTTCCATGTCGCGCGGACCAACTTCAACGCGCACAGGAATGCCCTTCTTGATCCACTGCCAGGTCTTGTCGCCACCACGAATATCGCGATTGTCGACTTCAACTTCGACGGTGCGGCCGAAGTATGGAATCTTGCGCAAATCTGCAGCGAGCTTGTTGCAGTAATCGAGCACCGCTTGCGCCGTTTCCGGCTTGTGCGTCACGGGAATGATCACGATGTGCGACGGCGCCAAGCGCGGCGGAAGCACCATGCCGTCGTCATCTGCGTGGGTCATGATCATGCCGCCGATGAGACGCGTCGACACGCCCCACGACGTTGTCCATGCGTACGAAACCTTGCCATCCGCGTCGCTGAATTTGATTTCACTTGCGTGCGCGAAGTTCTGCCCGAGGAAGTGCGACGTACCTGCTTGAAGCGCTTTGCGGTCTTGCATCATCGCTTCGATGCAGTAGGTATTCACGGCACCAGGGAATCGTTCGCCTTCGGTCTTCTCGCCCTTCACAACGGGCATCGCCATCCAGTTCTCCGCGAAATCCGCGTAAACCTCGAGCATTTTCAGCGTTTCTTCCATCGCCTCTTCGCTCGTCGCGTGCGCGGTGTGGCCTTCCTGCCACAGAAACTCCGCCGTGCGCAGGAAGAGTCGCGTGCGCATTTCCCAACGCACCACGTTCGCCCACTGATTGATGAGGAGCGGAAGATCTCGGTAACTCTGCACCCACTTCGCGAAACTCGCGCCGATGATCGTTTCCGAGGTTGGACGCACGACGAGCGGCTCTTGCAATTCACCGTCAGGAATAAGTCCCTGCTTGCCATCGGCTTTCACGCCGGGCTTCAAGCGGTGGTGCGTCACAACCGCGCACTCCTTCGCGAAACCTTCGACGTGTTCCGCTTCCTTCTCGAAGTACGAAAGCGGGATAAACAGCGGGAAATACGCGTTCTTATGCCCCGTGTCCTTGAACATCTTGTCGAGCGAACGCTGGATGTTCTCCCAGAGCGCGTAGCCCCACGGCTTGATCACCATACAGCCGCGCACATCGCTCGTTTCCGCAAGATCCGCCGCGCGCACCACCTGCTGGTACCACTCGGGGTAATCCTGCGCACGCGTTGGCGTGATCGCGGTTTGGGCGGCAGGGGCTGATTGCTTGGGGGCGTTCTTCTCGGTCGACATAGTGGCTCTCGCAGTTGCTGAAGCGCCGAGCGGTGCTTCGGTGCTTTCGCGCTCCTTGGGGGCCGAGAAGGTAGCAGATAAGTGCGTATTTGAGGGTGAATTGCAGTGTTCGCGCGTGCGGCGGATACAGTCGCCTTGCATGCGTGAGGAAGATCGAACCGACACGAACAGCACTGCGCGCGCGGTCGAGCCTGCGCATGCAGGGCGATTGCCGAGCGAGGTGCTTCGTGCCGCGTTGCGAGCTGCTGGCAACGAGGCACTCGCAGCGATCTCGCGCGCCGAAGATGCGACCCGTCGACGCGAAGCGGTGCGCACGACGCGCCGTGCGCTCAAAGATGTTCGCGCGTTGTCCGCGCTCTGTCGACCAGATGGTCGTCATGTGCATGCGTCGAGTGCAGACGGCGCCATTGAATTCGCCGCGAAAGCAAACCAACTGCTCGGGCCGCTGCGCGATCGTGACGCGCTTGTTCGCTCGATTCAGCGGCTTGCGGATCGTTTCGCGGATGGCGAGCCGCGACGCGTGGTGCGTACCGTGTTGCTGGCGACGCTTATCTTTGCGGAAAGTGATCGTGCGGAAGACGACGTGTGGGCGCAGGGCTCACTCACGCGCGCGCATCGCGCGTTGCGTTCGATGCGTGAAGCAATGCGCAACGCAGAAGAGGCACCCTTTGTCGCGCGGCAAGCGTTGGATCGCTTGCTTGAAACACATCGTCACGCGGCAGCAACGTTGCGCGAAGCTCTCGCGGCCAACGACCTTGTCCGTCTGCATGACAGCCGAAAACTCGCGTCGTTTCTCGCGTTAGCGCTGCAGCCGTTTGGTGACACAGTGCCGAGCGAGCTCGCGCGACTCCGCACACGCTCGAAACGGCTTGTCTCGGCACTCGGCGAAGATCGTGATTGGGCACTGCTTGATGTGGAGATGGCCCGTGTTCGTGGCCAACTCGGTGGAAGTGCACTGGTCACGTCGATTGATGACGCGCTGCGCCTCGCGCGGCTCGAAGCCTCGGCACGCATGGAAGACGCGGCACGCGCGTTTCTTCGACTTCGCAGGCGTCGGATCGAACGAGTGCTCGAAGATCTTTTACTCGACTGACGCGCGCTTTCGCTCGACGAACGTGGACATCACAATCTCGGTTCGCGCGGTGCAAGACAACAATGCGCGCGTCGAATTCGTATCCTGTCGCGCATGACTTCGTACAGATTTCCATTTCGCCCCACCATCGGTATCGTCGGTGGTATTGGCAGTGGTAAGAGCGAAGTCGCACGCGCGTTTGCAGCGCTAGGCTGCGAGGTTTGCAACAGCGACGATCTCGCGCGTCGCGTGTTGGCGGAACCCGAGGTCATCGCGCAAATCACGTCGATGGTGCTGCCTCCGACGGGCGCTTCGTCGTTGCTCGCGCCGGATGGTTCGATCGATCGTGCGCTTCTTGCGCGTGCCATCTTCGCGTCCGCCGACGCACGTCAGCAGGTCGAGCGCATCATGCATCCGCGCATTGAGGCACTTCGCCGCGCGCAGTTTGCAGCGGCGCCTGAGTCGAAAGTTGCCTTCGTCATCGATGCGCCGCTCCTTCTCGAAGTGGGCCTCGACCGCGAGTGCGACGCCGTCGTGTTTGTAGACGCACCATCTGCAATGCGGCAAGAGCGCGTTGCGCGCACCCGCGGCTGGTCGACGGAAGAGCTCGCCCGCCGCGAGTCCGCCCAACTCTCACTCGCCGAGAAGATGCAACGTGCAACCGACATCATTCGAAATGACGCATCGCCTGCGGAACTTTCCGCGAGCGTTGCGAGGGTGCTTGAAACGATCAAGGGTCGCGGTCCACGCGTAGGCTGAGACGTCTTCGACGTGTTCGGGTGATTGTGGCGCGTCGGAAGTTTGAGGCTCTGGGTTTGGTGCTTTTGGTTTTGTGCTTTGGGTTTGGTGCGTGGCAGCATTTACCTCGCGGCCGACTTGACCGCACGCCTCCGTTGCGTCAATATCCCGAGGTCGCGAAAGCGGCGGTCGGATGCGCGAGGCGTCGCGTGTCCCGGACTGCGCCGATCGAAGTGCTCAAACCGCGCCCGAGCAAACTGCTCAAACGCGCACGAATGTGCGAGCATCCACGTCAGTGTCGTCCGTCGCGGAAACTGCGTCGAAAGCGCGATTTCCATCGATCCCACGTCCATCTCACGTGCATCCCACGTGGATCCCACGTCAATCCCCTCACAGCATTCAAAACCTTCAGGGTTCCATCTGTGTGGCGTTCCGAACGCTTGTTCGGGACGAACCCACGGAATCTCGAAAGCAGCTTTCGACAGAACAACTTCGCGGAGAACTCGGCATGCGCTGCGTTCCGGTGATGTTCAGAAGGCTGAATCAGGTCCGACAGTTTCATGCGCAATCGTCGGAATTCCTATCGCGCAGAGCACGGCACAAACCGCAGCAAGAATCGCGGATCAATCAAAGGAAATGAGAGATGAGTCATAAGCAAGGTCGTCGTCGTCGTCGTGGCAAGGGTGGAAGCGGAGGCGGTGGTGGTGGGGGCGGTGGAGGCGAGTCCTCCAGCAACTCATCGCGCCCAACGTTCATTCCGAGCCCCGTGCTGGCGCCGGGTTCGCTGCCCACCGACGAGCAACTTGCCGCTGAACTCGCGGAGATCGAGAAGGAGCTTGAGGGCAAGTACGAAGTCGCGAAGAAGGACGACCTCAATCTCGCCAAGCTTCAGAAGATGCCGCTCGATCAGCTCAACAAGCTGGCGAAGCAATCGGGCGTCGAAGATCTCAATCAGCCGAAGCAGAAGTTGGTCTTCGAGATTCTGAAGGCGCGCGCCCAGAAGGCTGGTCTGATGATCGCCGAGGGCACGCTCGAGATCACGCCCGACGGCTACGGATTCCTCCGCAGCGCTGACTACTCGTATCAGCCAAGCCCCGACGACGTTTATGTTTCGCCCGCGCAAATTCGCCATTTCGGCTTGCGTCGTGGCCACGTCGTGAAGGGTCTCGTGCGTCCACCGAAGGATCAAGAGATGTACTTCGCGCTCCTCCGCGTCGAAAGCGTGAATGGCCGCGATCCGAAGGTGTTGCACGATCTTCCGACGTTCGAGAACCTCACGCCGCTTCACCCGAACAAGCGCATTCACCTTGAAATGGCGGGCTCGGGCAAGGTCGAGACGCGCATCATCGACATGGTGACGCCGCTTGGTTTCGGCCAGCGCGCGCTCATCGTCGCGCCGCCGCGCACGGGTAAGACCGTGATTTTGCAGCAAATCACGAACGCGATTGCGACGAACCACAAGGACGTCCACGTCATCGTGTTGCTCGTCGATGAGCGTCCCGAAGAAGTCACCGACTTCAAGCGCAACACACCGTCGCATGTCGAAGTCGTTGCAAGCACGTTCGATGAAGAGGCAATTCGCCACATCCAAGTCGCTGAAATGGTGATGGAGAAGGCGCGCCGCATGGTTGAGTTCGGCGAGCACGTGGTGATTCTGCTCGACTCGATCACGCGTCTTGCGCGTGGTTACAACAACGCGCTTCCGAACTCCGGCAAGATCGGCTCGGGCGGCGTCGACAACGCGGCGCTCATCAAGCCGAAGAAGTTCTTCGGTTCGGCACGCAACATCGAGAACGGCGGCTCGCTGACGATTCTCGGCACGGCGCTCGTCGACACTGGTTCGCGCGCGGACGAAGTCATCTTTGAAGAGTTCAAGGGCACGGGTAACGCCGAATTGCACCTCGATCGCAAGCTCGTGGAAAAGCGCGTTTATCCCGCGATCAACATCGGTGCTTCGGGCACACGCCGCGAAGAACTCCTGCTCGATCCGAAGGAACACGAACTCATCGTGCGCCTCCGCAAGGTCGTCAGCGATATGAACACGGTCGACGCGATGGAGCTTCTCCGCACCCGCGTTTCGAAGACGAAGTCGAATGCCGAGTTCCTCATGACGATGGCCATGGGTTAAGGGCGATGGGTTAAGGGCAATGGGCTAAGGGCCATGGGTTGAGAGCAATGGGTGAACAACCCAAACTCGCAGGACATGTCCGCGGGTTGAAGAGCGCCTTCGGGCGGTCGAAACCACGAGCATTCGGGGGGTCGGGCAACCGACTCCCCTTTCATTTCCAAGCGTGCTCGAGCGCATCAACGTGTCCAATCTCGCGTTCAACGCGCCTCGCCCATTCGTTTCGCGCGTTTGCGGAAGTACCATGACGGTTGGAACGAATACCCATCACGCGCCGTGCAACACGCGGCAGTACCTGATTGAGGGAACCATGCAGACGACATCCGAGTCGAGAACTGAATCGAGTCACCGAAGCGCATGCCCGATGTCTCGCGAGCGAGAAATCACTCGGTTTCGTACAGCGCGCGGCATCACGATCGTCGAGATGCTCGCGGTTGTCGGCGTCATCGCACTGTTGCTCGCGATTCTGCTCCCAACGGTGAACCTTGCGCGTCGCAACGCGCTCTGGGCGACGAGCCAAGCGAATCTTCGACAAGTAGGGCAGTTGCTTGTGCTCTACGGCGCCGACAATCGTGACGCGGTTGTGCCGACCGCCTTCGACTATCGCTCGCTTCCAGCGCCAGGTAAGCCCCGTTCTGCCTCGCCTCCGACGGTGAACCCGCCCCTCGGTCCTGTGAGTTACGGCACTTGGACGGACATTTTGTGGACAACTGGCAAGTTCGGTCCTGTCGCGACCATTACGAATGCTGACCCCGCGACCGTGTGGGACTACCGTTTCGACTCGCCCGACGCAGCCCTCTACACAACGGGATGGGGCGGTACCAATCCCTTCCGCTCCGCGATGCCGATCGACAAGATGCAGCGCGTCGTGAATACGAGCGGCGCCGCGGTGTTGCCTGGCCGTGGAGCTACGCCTCTTGGTGACGGCCCATGCGATGGCGATGCTGGCTCGCTCGTTGACAGCGCCGGCGACCCGATCACGGAGCGCGGTCACCCCGGCTACTTCGGCGGAAACCCGTTCTTCGACGCGCGCGGGGGACAGTTCTGGACCTTTGGACAGATCAAGCGCCCACAGCAGTCGATGTACTGCATGGATAGTTCGATCGGTGAGATGCTCTTCCTCAACGATGCGAACGTCAGTCCGAATAACCCGAACCTTGATCTGGTCGGCGTCGATTGGCGCTACTCCGGAAACAACGCATTGATCCTCTTCCTCGACGGACACGTCGATACGGTGCCTGAATGGGAGGGGCTTGAAGAGCTCGAGAAGGATCTTGGCGTGCGAGTTCTCGACCTCGACAAGCAGCGCTTCTATCCAAACTGAAGCAGTCTGAACACAGTCCTTGCTGCTTCACT
>JAIYCA010000104.1 GCA_027488265.1 Planctomycetaceae bacterium | reverse complement strand
TTCAGTCCGGTTCTTCGGCGCGTGCGTACTGCTCGCCCCGCGAGCGCGGATACCGCGATGACTCCGAACGCAGGAGTCGCAGTCGCGGCGCGCAGTCTGGGTTCCATGCCTCCAATCGTGGGTCAGGTCCGCGCTTCCCTATCGCGCCTCGGTTTCACAAAAGGTGGGTGAGATCAGGACGCATGCATGCAGGATGTGGAAAGAAACCGCTCCGCAATCTGAATCGCATTGAGCGCGGCGCCCTTGCGAATCTGATCGCCGCAGAGAAAGAGCGCGGCACCGCGATCGTTTGGCACACTGGGATCCATACGAATGCGGCCGACGAGGATATCGTCGCCGCCTGCAGCATCGAGCGGCTCAGGGAAGCGATTGGTCGCGCGGTCATCGACGATGCGAACGCCCGGCGCGTGCGCGAGAAGCGCACGAATTTCAGTCTCGCTCGTTGCGCGTGCAAACTCAAGATGCAGCGCCTCCGCGTGCGCGCGAAGTGTGGGCACGCGTACGCAGGTGGCGGAAACACGTACCGTGGGCGATTCCCACATCCGCCGCGTTTCGGTGAGAAGTTTGCGCTCTTCCTCGTTGTAGCCATCGTCGCCGATCGCCGAGTTGTGACTGAACACGTTGAAGAGATACTGGCGCCCGAAGATGCGCGTATCGAACGGCTGATTCGCGGCAAAGGCGTGTGCCTGCGACTCGAGTTCAGCCATCGCCGATGCTCCTGCACCCGACGCAGCTTGGTAGGTCGCCGCGACCATCCGCTCGACACCGATGGCACGATGAAGCGGCGTGACCGCGACAAGCGCGAGAATCGTCGAACAATTCGGGTTTGCGATGATCGCGGGCCCGTCAAGCGCATCGAGCGCGTGCGGATTCACTTCAGGCACAACGAGCGGACATGCAGGATCTGCACGAAACGCGCTTGAGTTGTCGACGACGAGCGCACCCGCATCGCGAAATCGCGGTGCCCATTCCTTTGAAAGGCCTTTACCTGCCGAGAAAAGCGCGAGATTGATCGAAGCGAGATCGCCAGCGGATGTGTTCTCAAGCGTTTCGCATGCGATTGCTTCGTTGCGGAATGCGATGCGCGTGCCAACGGAACGAGGCGACGCGAAGAGACGCAGCGAGCGCACGGGGAACGAGCGCTCTTCGAGAATCGCAAGCATCTCGCGGCCGACAGCGCCAGTCGCGCCGATGATGGCAACAGTGGGTGGGTTGGGCAGGCGCATCATGGAATACCGATCGTAACGACGGCGCGCACTTGATGTGATCGCGCGCGAGGTTGTGGGCTATGCTCTGCCCATGGCCACGACGACCGCTGTTTCAAAGCATGGTTCAGATGTCACGACCGAAGGCGTACGCGTTGTCGTTCGCCCAGCGTTCATTGCGTCGCAATCGTCGCCGGCGGATGGGCGCTATCTCTTCAGTTACCACATCGCCATTGAGAACGGCGGCACGCAGCGCGTGCGACTCGCAACGCGTCACTGGCGCATTGTGGATGCCGATGGTGACGAACGGATGGTCGAAGGGCCGGGTGTCGTGGGCGAGCATCCTGAACTTCGGCCCGGCGATAGTTTTGAATACACGAGCTACTGTCCGATGCTGACCTCGTGGGGAACCATGGAAGGCCACTTCATGTTCGAGCGCGACGGAAAGCCGCTCGCAGTGACGGTGGGCCGGTTCTTCCTCGTGTCGTGACGTGATTGAGCGCTCGCGACTGGCGGCGGGGCGGCTTCGCCGCGTCCGCCG
Source organism: Planctomycetaceae bacterium (assembly GCA_027488265.1). Taxonomy (GTDB): domain Bacteria; phylum Planctomycetota; class Phycisphaerae; order Phycisphaerales; family SM1A02; genus QWPT01. The sequence continues at coordinate 3,763 of JAIYCA010000104.1, read as the reverse complement.
CTTTCGCTCGCTTTGGCGCGAATGACCGGGGACACGGCCGAAGGCGGAGTGCAGCGAAGCCTGAGCAACCGACGCGGGCGTCGCTGGTCGTTTCGTGTGGCACTACCCCCTTGCGGAGCAAGAGGTAGTGGCTTGACTTGAAAGTACCCGCGACGCGTCACGCGAATTCTGTTGAACCCGCCGCATGAGTCAGGCGTCGCCATCACCACAGGTGATGCCACACGGCACGTCAGCAGTCGCGGAACGTCATCCTCTCGCGCTTCACTTCGTTCCGCGCTCGTCATTGAGCACTCGTAACTTGCTCGCTCTGGCGCGGATGACACCAGAGGGAGCCGCCGCAGCGGCGACCGCGACGACATTGAGCGCTCGCGACTGGCGGCGGGGCGGCTTCGCCGCGTCCGCCGCTTTCGCTCGCTTTGGCGTGAATGACACCAGAGGTCGCCGCCGCAGCGGCGACCGCAAGAATTAGACGTATCGCACGTGGCGCGGCCAGTGCACGAGATTCGCGTGCGCTTTCACGCGTTCAAGCGTCGCCTCGGCAACTTTGTTCGCACGCTCGCAGCCAGCCTTCAAAATCTCAAGGACAAGATCGTCGCGGCCTTCGTACTTCGCGCGGCGCTCACGCATCGGCGCGAGCAACTCGTTGATCGCGGCCGCAACTTCAAGCTTCACGTGGCCATCACCGAGGTTGTCGCCCTTCGCGTACTTCTCCTCGAGTTCCTTCACGCGCGCTTCATCCTTGATGAATGTGCGCACGTATTGGAAAAGCACGTTGTTGATGTCGCCTGGCTCCGTCGGGCTCTGACGTCCGGTGAAAATCTTCTTGACCTTCTTCTCGACTTCTTTCGCATCGTCTGCGACGAAAATCGCGTTGTTGAGCGACTTCGACATCTTGTTCACGCCGTCGATTCCCGCGAGTCGGCCGACAACGCCGACATCAGCGTGCGGAATCGGAAATACACCGCCGAGTTTCGAGTGATCTTCGTCTTCAGCGTGCTCGTCGACACCGCAGAAAATCTGGTTGAAACGCCGCGCCACTTCGCGCGTGAGTTCGAGGTGTGGAACCTGATCCTCACCGACAGGCACGCCAACCGGTCGGAACGCGAGGATGTCTGCGGTTTGACCGACTGCGTAGAGCGGGAATCCAAACGAATACGACTCGCCGAGGCCTTTCACTTCGATTTCCGTCTTCAGCGTCGGATTGCGCATGACGCGATTGAAAGGGAGCAGCATCGCGAAGAGGAACGTGAGTTCTGCGATCGCGGGGATTTCGCTCTGAAGGAAAATCGTGGTCTTCTCTGGGTCGATGCCCATCGCGAGATAATCGCGCACGATCGCGATCGAGTCGCGCCGAATATCTTCGCTCTTCGCAAGACGCGTTGTGTACGCGTGCATGTTCGCGATGATGAAGTAACAGTCGTGCGAGTGCTGTAATTCCACACGACGCTTCACGCTGCCGACCCAGTGGCCAAGGTGAAGTTGTCCGGTGGGCGTGTCGCCCGTAAGAATGCGCGGCTTGCCGGTGATGGCGTCGATAGAGCTCATAGAACGCGAGAAGATACGGGAAACCGCGGGTTTCGCGCAGGTCACGCGCCGTCGATCAGGAACAACCTACGAGCGCAGCGCCATCGCGACATTCATCGCGTTGAAGAGTCCGTGCGCGAGCGCAGGCGCGAGGACTCCGCCCGTTCGATCACGCAAGATCCCGAGCGCAGTCGACAACAGGACAAGCATCGCGAGACCAGTGACGCGACCCGCGTCGGGAATACTCGTCCAGTGAATTGCGGCGAAAAGCGCGGAAGTCGCGAGGATCGCAGCCATCGGCGGAAGCCCCACAGCGCGCATCGATGGCTGCATCAACCCGCGCCAGAGCAGTTCTTCTGCAAGTGGAACGAGCACAACGACGTGTGCGAGCGTCGTCCACGTAAACAATGCGTCCGATTTCGCGCGGAGAATCTCGAGAGTCTTGTGGGAAACCTCGGGTGCCTTTGGCAGTCCGAAGACCGGAAGCAGCGCGCCAAGCATTGCGGCGACCGCGAAGACCAGCGGCACAACGACGATGAAGCCGATGGCACCCTCTTTGAGAGCGCGCGGCGTCGTTGCGCACGCGCGCGGTCCTTGAACGGCGAGTCGCGAAACGAGGAAGCCGATTGCGCCGACACATTGGAATGTGTTCGCGAGCACGCCGAGGATGAGTCGCGACCAGTCTGGGTCGCTGCGCGTCGATTCGGGCAAAACGCCCGAAACAACCGACGCGCAGATGATTCCAAGCACGTAGATCGACAGCATCGCAAGCGCGCCTATCGGAGGATCGACGGGAACTCGACCGGATGCCTCGGATGGAACCGTGAGGAACCGCCAGCGCCAACATGCGGCGATGGATGCGATCATCGCGATGGCGAGGATGCCAACTTCAACGACGGCGCCCATGTCGTCCGGAGCGGGAGACGAATTGGATGAGATTTCGCCGCCAAGCGTGTTGGAAAGCGTGACCGCAAGTGTGGTTGACTGAAGGAGCACGCTCGCCGTGACGATCATGTGAGCAAGGTACGATCCCTCGACCGTTTCCGCAGGACTTCGTGTTGTAAGGCGCGAACTCGCGACCGCTCGAATTCCCTCGGCTTTACACATCTCTCGGGTTCACATGGTTCCAGTTCTCAAAGACATCCTCGCACGCAAGTCGGTCGAGGTCGCGCGGGCGAAGGAAACTGTTCCGGTCGAAGCACTCAAGGAGCGGATTGGCGAACTCGGCCGACCGCGGAATTTCTTCCAGGCGGTGGTTGATCGTCGTCATCCGAACAGCACGCACGCGATTGCCGAGATCAAGCGAAAGAGCCCGTCAGCTGGCGTGATTCGCGAGGACTTTGATCCCGTTGCGATCGCGAAGGCGTATTACGCAAACGGCGCAGCCGCGATCTCATGTCTGACTGATGAGCAGTACTTTGGCGGAAAGCTCGAATACATCCACGCGATTCGCGACGCGATGCCCTTGCCTGTCTTGCGCAAAGACTTCATCGTCGACATCTATCAAATCTGGGAGTCGCGCGCGGCGGGCGCCGACGCCATCTTGCTTATCGCGGAGGCTCTTGAAGAGCGCGACATCATTGATTTCCAGATTCTCGCAACAGAGCTCGGAATGACGACGCTGCTCGAAGTGCATGATGTCGAGCATCTCTTAAGCGCTGTCAACATTGTGGGATTCCCGCATCGCAGTTATTCACTGCTCGGAATCAACAATCGTGATCTTCGCACGATGAAGACATCGATTGAGCACTCGATGCGGCTCGCGGAAATGCTCGATGACACGAGCATCTTGGTGAGTGAGTCGGGCATTCGCACGCCGGAAGATCTAGCACGCTTGCGTGCGCACGGCATTCACATCGTGCTTGTCGGCGAGCATCTGATGAAGCAACCTGATCCTGGCGCGGCACTGAAGACGTTGCTCGCGACCGGGTGACGGCGAACCGGCCAAAGCGAGCAAGTTACGAGTGCGCAATGACGAGCGCGGAACGCAGTGAAGCGCGAGAGGATGACGTTCCGCGACTGCTGATATTCCGTGTGGCATCACCTCTGGTGATGGCGACGTGCGGCAGAGGCGCGATGCGCAACGATGTGCCATGGGCGCTTCGTCTGTATTCCTGCGTCTCGCCACTACCTCCTGCTGCGCAGGGGGGTAGTGCCACACGGCACGATCAGCTACTCCCACGTCGACTGCTCAGGCTTCGCTGCGCTCCGCCTTCGACAATGTCCAGCGTCATCCACG
>JAIYCA010000064.1 GCA_027488265.1 Planctomycetaceae bacterium | reverse complement strand
TCGTCCGCGCGACCGTTCGATCGATCGATGATGCGCGGCTCCTCGTGCTTTGGGCGGCAGGACTCTGCGCGCTCGCGGTTCCATTCTTCCTCGTCGAGCGTACCACTGGGCGAAATCTGTTCGCAATCTTCGGTGGCATCGCGGAGTTCACGGTGATTCGAGAAGGAAGGCTCCGTTGCCAAGGACCTTTCGCGCACGCCATCCTCGCGGGTTGCCACTTTGTGGCGTGGATACCACTTTGGATCGCCTTGGTCTTTTCCACGGAGCGCGTCAGCCGTATGCTCGGAATTCTCGGCATCGCCTCTGGGTTCTTGATCGTGTTTTTCTGCGCATCCAGCACACCGTTGGTCGCGTTGATTTTCGGTTGCGCCGTGTGGATGATTTTCCCAGTTCGCGCTCACCTTCGACTGTTGTGGGTGCTTGGCCTCGTGTTGATTTTGACGCTTCATTTCACGATGAAGCATCCGGTCTGGCACCTGATTTCGCGCATTGACCTCGTTGGTGGAAGCACGGGGTATCACCGTTATCGATTGATCGAAGCGGCAGTCAGTCGGTTCTCAGAGTGGTGGTTGTTCGGAACACCGAGTACATCGCACTGGGGAACGCAACTCTTCGACGTGACCAACCAGTTCATCTTGGAAGGTGTTCGAGGCGGGGTTTGGGCGTTGATCGCACTGTGTGCCGCCATCGTGTTCGCTTTCGCGTCGATTGGTGCAGATCTTCGCAAGATTGCAGCCCGTCGACAGTTGCCCTCGTCACGGGCAAGCGGCGTCGCAGCGGGTCTTCGGAATGATGAGTTTTTTGTCTTTGCCATTGGCGCAACGCTCGCCGCGCATTGCGCCATCTTTTTGGCGGTCAGTTACTTTGGTCAGACGCTGTTGATTTGGTTGTTCATCATCGGGATCGCGGGAGCACACCGTCAGTGGTCTCGCGCTCCACAGCCGCTCACTAGACCGAGCGGCTCGTTGGAAAACCGTGTGCCAAACTCCTTCGAGTGGGCACGTCGGCGACCAGGGAGTGATCGACGTCGGGAGGTTGAACCACTCCCAATCATCAACAAGGAGGCATCATGATCGAGCGTGCCTCTGAATCCAGCCATCTCGGCGAGAAGTCGAATGGTGAAGTACATGGTGAAGTACAGGGGTTGATCCTTGCAGGGTCGATCCGTACGGCGCGTGTACAGCCGCTTGCGCGTTCACTTGGAGTGCCTCTTGCGGCGCTTCCTGTTGATGCGACTCGCACCCTCTTTTCATGGTGGATTGATTCCCTCCGAGCAACACGATTCATTTCGCGTATCTCCGTCGCAATCTCCGATGCATCCGAACAGGTCTTCTACGAGCGGCTGATGGAGGAGTCAGGTGTTGCCTGCCAAGTCTGGGTTGATCGGAATGAGCATCGTGGTGCGGCGGGAACGGTGCGTGATTTCTTCGATGCGAATGCGACGGAATCCGACAGCGGACTTCTTGTTGCGGAGTGCTCCACGTTCGGTGACTTTGGTCTCGATCGCCTGCTACCGGAAGGGAGTCCGCGACCACACGCATCGGTCTTGATGTGGACGACTGGGCAACCTGGAGGGGCGATGTATCTCTCGAAGATGTCCGTCGCGCAGATTCCAACCATTGGTTACTTCGATTTGAAAGAGCAGTTGCTCCCCGCAATTGCCAAGATGGGGCATGTCGCGCGCGCGGTCGTTGCTCAATCCGCGCCTCACCGTGTTGGGAATCTTCAAGGCTATCTCAAACTCGTTGAGACTCGCGCGACCTTGGGTGAGGTGATGGTCTCGCCGGACGCGTCAATTCATCGAACAGCAGTGCTGCAGGGCGGTGTACTCATCGGTCGAGGAGTCGAGATCGGAGCGGGTGCTGTGGTTTCGGGCTCCGTTGTCATGCCGGGTGCTCGTATTGCAGCAGGTGCGATCGTCGCTCGTGCAGTTGTTCCGCCAGGTGCATCAGTCCAAGCTGGAGCGCGGGTGATTGACCAGGTTTATGCATCGCTCGATGCAAGTGGAAGAGAAGGACGATGACGCTCGTTTCTCAATGGTCGCTTCGCGATGTCTGGACGCTTCTCGCACTCTTTGCGATGAGTGTGTTGGCGTTTCGCGCGGCTTGGACGGAGTTGTTCACGGAAATCGTGCGGCGCGAGGACAATGGATACATCCTCATTGTTCCGTTCGTCGCGGCGTATCTGATGTGGTTGCGACGTTCACGCCTTCGATACCTGCGCCGTCGTCCAAGCCTCTCGGGTCCCGTGCTGTTTGCGCTTGCCGCGCTGCTTTCTTGGGTTGGGTTCGAATCGGATACGCGGATCGCCATTCATGGTGCAGCGATTCTGTCGCTCATTGCGTGCTTTGTGACGATGGCGGGCTTCACGGTGATCGGCAGGATGCTCCCTGTCTTTATGTGCTTCCTGTTCTTGATTCCAGTACCGGGGGAACTGCGGCGAGCGATCGCAGGACCGCTGCAAGAGTTCGCGGTCATCGTGACGCATGATGTCTTAGGCTTGGTCGGTGTTCCATGCGAGCGAAGTGGAATCAGCATCCTCATCGACAACAAAGAGATTCTTGTTGGCGAAGCTTGTGACGGCATGCGCATGGTTTTTGCATTGGCCTTGACGTTCTTCGCATTCGTCTTCAGCGTTCCACTTCGCCCCCACGCACGTGTTGTGCTGCTGCTCGCGAGTCCACTCATCGCGCTTTTCTGCAACATGGTTCGCCTCATCGCAACGGGTCTTGCGTACGCCTACTCCTCAACACAGTTTGCTGAGGAATTCCATGACGTCGCAGGCTGGTTGATGCTCCCGTTGGCGATTCTCATGCTTCAGGCAATTGTGAAATTCATGCGTTGGCTTGATCTTCCGGTGTACACATGGAGGTTCCTCCAAGCATGAAACTCCGACTTTCATCCATTCGCGCACTTCATCGACTGAACGCGCTTGCTCCCATTGCCGCAATCGCGACGCTGGTGGGTATTGCATTCGTTCCCGGTGTCACGGGAAGCCGCATTGATCGCATCTCTGTCGACGCGCGCGTTCGTGAGGTTGAGGCACGGCTCCTCGAGACACCGTTCCGCCTCGGTGATTGGGTTGGAACGGATGAGCCGCTTCCGGCTGCGGCGCTTGAAATCCTGCACTCTTCAGCGGTGCTTTCGCGCCAATACACCAATCTTCGGAACGGGGATCGGGCACGGCTTGCCATCGTTTATTGCGGAGATGCGCGCGACATGCTCGGGCATCATCCGCCGGTCTGTTACCCGAGTTCGGGTTGGCGTCCAGTCACGCAGTTGAACGATGGGCCAGCTGGAGGCACCTCGCCAAAAGTCGTGGCGATTCAGCACGCCGGTGAAGAGATTCTGGCGAACCTGTATCGATTCACGAAGGCGGATCCGTCCGGCGTCGAACGGCAGATCACGATTGTTGGTTTCTTTGCGATTCCGGGGGTTGGGATGACCCGAGACGAGACATCGCTTCGAGCACAATCGGGAAGCCGCGCTCAATCTTCGCTTGGCGTCGGTCAGGTGCAAGTCCTGCTGGATGGGCATCCGACACTTGAGTCGGTGCAAGGGGTCGCGCGGGAACTTCTCGAAGCACTGCCGACATCGACGTTTCGGTTGTTGCTTGACGATCCTGCCGATAAGGGAATCAGTTCGTTGGGATCGACGGCGTTGGAAGGCTTCTCGGAGGGTTCATCCGAGGGTTCATCGGACGGCTTGCGTGCGAACTTCGTCCCAGAGTTGACGGGCATGTTCATGGTTTTCGGAGTCGGTCATCGTCCTAGTCGGAGTTTCGTGAGATTCGGAGGTACATGGTGAGCAGCGTGGACCGAAACAGCGCCTTAGAGACGTATCGACCGGAAGTGATTTCCGAGGCATCCGCACCGGCTGCGTCGAATCCGCTGCACATCGTGCAGGACCGCCTCCAGAATCGGTGGAAGTGGATGATTCTGCTTGGCGTGCTGCTTGCACCGATCTTCGCATTCGGTGGCTATCTGCTCGCGCCGGTCACATGGGCGTCGGTTGGTTACGTACAAGCCGTTTCGGTGTTGAAACCACTCGTCACTGAAACGATGGAGACGGAACGGCTTGACGACTTCGCCGCATTCATCGCTACCCGCGCGACACTGCTTCGAAGTGACCGCGTCCTTGAATCGGCGGTTCGAACGATTCGGTCCGGACGCCCGGTAGCGGGTGCATCGACTGTTGCAGGACGCGATCCGCGCGCGGACATCTTGGTCATGCAGCGCGCATTTCGAGAGACTCCGGATGACGCCGAGGCAGTTGCGTTTTTGCGCGATGGACTCACGGCCATCGTTCCGCGCGGCTCCAGTTTCATTGAAGTTCGTTACGCCTCGAAGGATCCGGAGGTGCCTGCGGCTGCTGTGAACCTCGTCCTAGATAGCTTCATGGATATCTATGGCCCGAATGCGGAAAGTGAGCATGAGGAACAGAAATCCAAGATCCGAACGCTTGCGAGTCAGGAGCGACTGCGGCTTGAGAAACTCGAAGAAGACCGCATGGCGATGGCGCGCGACGCGGGCCTATTGTCGCCGGATTTGAACGCCGCGGTCGAAGCGCGCCAAGAGAAGTTGCGCGTTGTTGAAGAACGCATCGATGCACTAACCGTTGAAATGCGGAAGTTGGAACGCCAGCATCGCGCGCGGATGAGTGCGCAGGTCGGTGCTCAGGCAAGTACGCAGACGAACATTGGCAGTGATGCGACGACGCCAAGCGAGACTCCCGACTCAACCACGCTTGAACCGACAAGTATGGAGTTAGAGCAGTTTGAGCCTCGATTGGCTGACATTCGAAGGCAACTCGAGGATCAGCGTGTTCTGCTCGAACTCGCGAACCGAACGTATAAAGCTGAACATCCAGCGTTGCAGCGAATCTCGGCGGAATTGGCGGGTAAGGAAGGGCTCTACAACGCTGCCCGTGAGAATGCGCTCCGCAACTGGCGCGACGGCTTCGGCGGTAATCGAAGCTACGGCGCGTTGAAGTCGGAGGTCAGTGAACACAACCTCGAGCGCACTGCGCACTTGGAGGCCCTGGCTCGTCTCAACGAGATGGGTGTTCGACTGCTCAAGATTGATCGTGATATCGCGTCATCCCAAACTGAGTTGTCACGGCTCGGTGAACGCCTGCGCGAGTTAGATCGCGAAGCAGAGAGCATCCGCAAGGGACGCATTCAAATCGTTGAAGGCGCATCTCGTCGTGGCTCGCCTGAGTCAGACAAGAGATTGCCGCTCGCATTTGTCGGAGGAGTCGGCGGATTTGTCTTCTCGTTCGCGGCGTTCTTTATCCTTGGGTCACTTGATCCGCGTGCGTATCGGGTGTCACAGTTTCAGAAGGACGCGAAGGCAGGTCGATGGCTTGGTGTCGTTCCCGATATGACAAATCTCGCGACCGATCCAGGTGCGCGTGAACTCGCGACAAATTGCGTTCACCGCATACGGAACAAGATTGAGTCACGCCGTGAGGACACGGGCACGGGCTATGCCATGATGGTGACGAGCGCCTTCCAAGGCGACGGCAAGACAACGGTCGCCGTGGCGTTGGCCCTGAGTTATGCAGAGTCGGGGCATCGAACGATCTTGGTCGACTGTGACTTCATCGGTCGTGCCCTGAGTCATCAGTTCCATCATCTGCACTCGCCTGGAATCTGTGATGTTCTGCGCAGAGGTTCCATTGATGGCGAGATCGTTGAAATCGGTGAGAAGCTCTCGCTTCTTCCTGTCGGAATGGATCGAACATTTAGTGCGAGCAATCTGCAGATCGCGTCGCTTCGTCGATTGCTTCGAACGTTGCGAGATCGATTCGATGTGGTGATTGTAGATAGCGGGCCTGTGACGGCGAGCGTCGAAGCAATTCCGGTCGCTTCAAGTTGTGATGGTGCGGTGTTGGCGATTCGTCGAGGTCGTTCCCGAAGCAGGCTTCCGGAGTCGGTGCGTGAGTTGACGGAGGCCGGTGTGGACTATCTCGGGCTTGTTCTGAACTACGCCGATGCAGACGATTGTCGCCGTTACGGCTCGATTTCGAAGATGTCTGCAGAGGTTGCCGGTGCATTGACAGGACAAGGAGCTTCGGTCACGAGGCATCCGCTCCTCGGCGACGGGGCGCGGTGAACGCGCCTGTGACATTGCGAGGTCGTTGGTTTCATCGAATGCCAGCGACTCTCTGGAGTTCGGTTGAGTTCTGCGAATCCATCGAATTGAGTGAGTCAAGATGAGTATTGGAACCCCAAGTCTTCAAGATCAGCAGGTCCAAGGACGGGTCGTCGATGCGCCGCGCTCGGATCGATTGCTTTGGGGCCTTCGTGCGGAGGAGATTCACGCGGCCTTCTGGTCATCACACGGAGTCGCCTGTGTCGTCCTCGGGAGTGGAGTTCCGCCGCAGCGGGGCGCAGATCTGTACTTGCTTCTCGAGCCTGGGCAGGGGGTTCACTTTGATCTTCGACGAATTGCAGAATCACTGCTTTGGAATCAGGCACACCTCACGCGATTGAGGTTGATCGAAGCTGAATCTCCGCGTTATGGGGAAGAGGTTGTCTTTGGCGCTTCCGGTGGTGTCGAACGGATCGAGCGACACTATGCAGCAAATCGAAACATCTCAGGACAAGTTTTACTCGGGACTCGTCTGGAAGATGCCGCACTCTGGGCTTCGGCACCGTCCGCCACGAGTACATTCGTCGAAATGCGGCGGCATGGACGACTTCGTGTTGACGCAGCAGAGTGCAGCGGTTCGAGATTCGATCTTGCTTCCGAGGCCGGGCAACGTGCGCTCCTGAACTGCCTCGTCAGTCAATGGGCGCATCCAGACCACGTGATCCGTGGGATTCGCGAGATCGATGCGGGAGTCTTTGCTCCCTCGTGGTTGCAGCTCTCTCCCGAGGATCGCTTTGTCGCACCAGTCTGGATTGGGGTCGGGCTTCGAGGCGATAGTCTCGATGAGACTCCGGTGACTCAGGCTGCGTACGCGCCGAAGGGGAGGCTTTCGATTGGACCTGTCGCACTTTGGGATGCAGCGTCCACGGAGCCGATGGAAGTCATCCCCATCGAGGAGCTCTTTGCGTCTGATTCGAAGAGTCGGGCTGAAGCTCGCGCAGATCCCGCAGGTCTCTACGCGCCAATCAAACGACTCTTCGACATCCTCGGAAGTTTGTTTGCACTCATCGTGTCTGCGCCAATCCTCATCGTCTGTTGCATCGCGATTGTGATCGATGATGGATTTCCGATTTTCTTCGGCCACAAGCGACAAACCAAGGGTGGAACAACCTTCCGTTGCTGGAAGTTCCGAACGATGCGCCGGAACGCGGAGTCACTGGTCGCCGAACTTCGCAAACAGAATCTTTGCGACGGTCCACAGGTCAACATCAAGAACGATCCGCGCGTGACACGCGTCGGCAAGATTCTGCGAAAGCTGCAATTGGATGAGTTCCCACAGTTTTGGAATGTGCTCGTGGGTGACATGAGTATTGTGGGCCCACGCCCGAGCCCAGAGAACGAGAATCAGTTTTGTCCTGCGTGGCGCGAAGTTCGGCTTTCCGTGCGACCTGGAATCACAGGCTATTGGCAGGTGATGCGGACGCGCGCGCAAGGAAAAGACTTTCAGGAGTGGATCCAGTACGACATCGAGTACGTCGACCGGATAGGGCCGCTGATGGATCTTGCAATCTGCGTGAAGACCGTCATCAATCTCGTGAGAGGGAAGTAGGTACGGTTCGTCGCTCGGTATTCGCGGCGAAGCGGGTCGTCTCGATCACACTGTTCGAGACCAGCGTTCTTCGGTATTGGAATGTGAACATGAGTTTCGACTGGTCTAGTCGATCGGCATCGTGAGAGGAAGCGGAATTGAATCGTCGAACAAAGCGAAGACTCGTCTTATCAAGCGCCATTGTTGGAGGCGTCATGCTTCTCGCAGCCGGCGGCTATGGCGTTCGAGTGTGGTATCGAAACACACAAACGGCCGAGGCACGGCGTATTGGGCTTGAGTTTTATGGCGCGCGGCGATTCGAAGACGCGCTCCAGCCGCTCTCGTTGGCCATGCGAGACACGTCAGACATCGAGGTTTTGCTCGCTCTCGCCGATGCACGTCGTCGCGTTGCAAGTCCACGACTTCGACATCTCCAAATTGCAAGCGGCATGTTCGCGAGAGTCGAGTCACTCGATCCGAAGAACATCCCAGCGCTCGACGGTCAACTCGACTGTGCAATTGGCCTTGGATACCTCGATCAGATTCCAGAGATTGCACAGCGTATTCTCGCAGTCGAACCAGATTCCGTGAAGGCGCGCGCCGCGATTCTGGAAGTTCGTGCGGCCCAAGGTCGATGGGAAGAGGTACTCCGCATCGCGAAGGAACTCCAAGCGCTTGAACCGAAGGAGGTGCGCTGGCGAGCGATTCAAATGCAAGCCCTCAGCGCTTCGGGAGCGGACGCCGAAGGACGACTTGCGATTGTCGATGCATGGTTGACTGAGGATCCGAGCAATGTCGGTATCGCGTTTCTACGGGCCGATGTCTTGCGCGCAGTTGGGCGATTGAACGAAGCACGTGATGTCTACGCTGGGGTCGCGCGAAGCGGCGTGCGTGATGCGCGTCTCCTGAGCCCGTTGCTCGAAGGATTGGAGACTACGGGGCAAGAAGACTTGATTCCGATTGCCATGGAGGCTTCACGTCCTCTCTTCGAAGATCCTTCCGCAATCTTCTTGATCGAAGCGGAGAGGCTCCTCGCTGCTGGAAAGTTGCGTGAACTTGAGACACAACTCGAGCGTGTTGCCGGTCGCGTCAGTCCGGAGATCGATCGGTTCCGTGCCGCGACGGCACTTCTGTCGGGCGACTCGGCGGCAGCACGCGCAATTGTCGAAGAGGCTGTTCGCGACGGACGCGTGGATTCCTCACATCGCGCGCTTGATGTCATGCGGATGGCATTCGTTGGGGAAGGGGGCGGAGTCTCACGACGCGAGCGCATCGAAGAAATGCGCTCAACGCAGCCGCTTCTCTTTCAGGATCCGGTATCCACCATTGTGATGGCGGATCTTTTGGTTCAGTCCGGCGAGTTTGATGAGGCGGTTCGACTTCTCGGGCAGGCGTTCGATCATTCGGCGCGACGATCGCAACCTGTTGGTCTTCGACTCGTGAAGCTCCTCGCAGGGCTAGAACGTGTTCCTGAAGCACTTGCAGTCGCGCGCGATCTTGGAATCCGGTATCAGAACGACGGCGCAGTCGCCGCTGCAATTCTCGAAGCATGGTCGGGCGCACTTCAAGCGGGCTACACGCCAGGTCGTGTGTTCGGAACACTCGCGTCGGATTCGCCCGATGCGCTTTACGAGTATTGGAAGGCGATGAACGAGCCGAGGGAACTCGGGCCGTTGGTCGCTGAAGTGTTTGCTCGACGCGGCTTACAAGATCGAGCGGACGCGATCGTGACGTCGCTCCTCGCACAAGCGGAACGCGCTGAGCATGTGCTTCCACTCGTACCAATCATCGAACGCCGCGACGACGGGAAAGTTGCAGAACTCCTGCTTCGAGCAGCGCAACTTCCTGCGACTTCGTCGACGTCACTCAACCTCGCGACGCAACTCGCGGCGTTGGGTAAGAAGGCCGAGGCGACTGAGCTCCTGCGGCGCGTGTTGTCGCAAGTTGAAGGGGTGGACAAGCAGCGGATAGGTCGCGTGTTGAGGCTCATGGAGACTGCGCCAGGCGATGTGCCCGCGCAGCTGACGCGCGAACTTGCAGAAGATCCCAGTGCAGAGTGCGCTTCCTTCGTTCTCGCGCGACCTGAAATCTGGGACGCCGCGCCGCAAGTTCGTGCGCAGAATTCGGAACTCGTTGGAAGCGCGATCAAG
>JAIYCA010000138.1 GCA_027488265.1 Planctomycetaceae bacterium | reverse complement strand
CGCAAGCGAGTGACGAAAAAGTTTGTAGGTACATAGCCATGTTCGAGGCACGCAGTGCTCTCGAACGCCGGAAAGGCCCGTGAGGGAACCAGCCGGCAGCAACAAAGAATTCTTTGTAGTTCACCAAGTCGATTCCTACTCCGTGCCACCAATCAACAGGCACGCAGAGGATGAGGCGAAGAGTGCGGACAACGTCCGCAAGAGGCGAAGCATGATCGAACTCCCGATCTACGATTCCAATGGCAAGAAGGTCGACACTGTCAAGGTCGACCCAGAGACGCTCGGCGGCCAAGTCCGTTACGCGCTTCTCAAGCAAGCCTACGTCATCACGCACGGCAATCAGCGTCAGGGCTCAGCCCGTACGAAGAGCCGCGGTGACGTTGAAGGCTCCACCCGCAAGCTGTACAAGCAAAAGGGCACCGGTAACGCACGCGCCGGTGCTGCGCGTACGCCGATCCGCAAGGGCGGCGGTGTGACGTTTAAGAAGACCCGCGATCGCGAGGACTTCCGCACAGCGCTTCCAAAGAAGATGCGTCGTCTTGCAAACCGCAATGCGCTTCTCGCGAAGCTCATCGACAACGAAGTGAAGTGCTTCGCTGCGCTCGATTTCAAAGCGCCGAAGACCGCTGAGTTTGCAAAGATGATGGCTTCGGTCGGCATCGACCGTACGTGCCTCGTCGCAACCGATAAGGCCAATCGCAATGCGATCCTCTCGGCGCGCAACGTCGCTGGCGTCAATGTCTGCCGCATCGACCAACTCAACGCGTTTGAACTTCTGAATCACCGCTACCTCGTCGTGGACAAGGCGGCGTTGATGTCGTTCCTCGACGGCAGCTGCTTCGAAGCAAATGACGAGGGCGCCGACTCGGCTCCAGCCGCGGCTGCTGCTCCTGCGAAGACTGCAAAGAAGGCCCCGGCCAAGAAGACCGCTGCCAAGAAGGAGGTCGCGTAAATGGACCCCATCCACGTCATTGTTCGTCCAATCGTCACCGAGAAGGCGACCTGGGGCTCCGGCCACCAGAATCGTTTCGCGTTCGAAGTTTCGAAGCTCGCGACGAAGACCGACATCAAGCAGGCTGTTGAAAGCCTCTACAAGGTTCGCGTACTCGGCGTCGCGACTCAAACGCGTCGCCTCCGCAACCGCGCGTATGCATACGGCTTTGTTCCAGGGAAGACTTGGAAGCGCGCCGTCGTGAAGATCCACCCGGAAGACAAGATCGAGCTCTTCTGAGCCGTACTCCTTCGCTTCGGCAAGAGGAAACACTGTCATGGCTATTCGTGTCTACAAGAGGGTCACCAACGGCCGCCGCAACGCGTCGGTGAACCTGCACTCGGAAGTGACGAAGAAGTCCCCCGAGAAAAGCCTCCTCGCTCCGCTCGTTCGTGGCTCCGGTCGCAACGTGCAAGGCAAAATCACCATCCTCGGTCGCGGCGGCGGTCACAAGCGCCGCTACCGCAAGATCGATTTCCGTCGCAACAAGGACGGCGTCGCTGCGACTGTTGTCGGGATCGAGTACGACCCCAACCGTTCGTCGCACATCGCTCTCCTCAAGTACACCGACGGCGAGTTGCGCTACATCATTTCGCCGAAGGGCCTCCGCGCTGGCGACGAAATCATGAGCTCGGTCGACGCGATCGACCCGAAGGTCGGCAATTCGATGCCGATCAAGCACATCCCAACCGGTCTCGCGCTCCACAACATCGAGATCGAGCCAGGTGCTGGCGGCCGCATGTGCCGCGGCGCGGGTATGTATGCGCGTCTCACCAACAAGGAAGGTCGCTGGGCGACTGTCGTGCTCCCGTCGGGCGAAATTCGACAGGTCTCGATGGACTGCCGCGCAACCGTCGGCGAAGTCGGCAACGCTGATCACGCGAACGTCGTGCTCGGTAAGGCCGGTCGTAACCGCTGGAAGGGCCGTCGTCCGACGACCCGTGGTATCGCGATGTCCCACCACACCCACCCCCACGGCGGTGGTTCGGTGTCGAAGGGTGGTCGCGAGCCAGTGAACCACTCTGGTACGCAAGCGAAGGGTGGTCGCACGCGTCGTTACGGCAAGGCAAGCGATGCGCGCATCATCCGTCGTCGTAAGAGCAAGCGTTACGGTCAATTGAAGCTCTGACGTGTCGGACGGCTTCGCGCGCTCGGTCTGCCATGACCAGGGATGACCAAAAGCGTGTGAGGCTGTGAAGACAGCAGGTCAGAGAAGTGAGTCAGTCAAGATCACCGCGCCTTTGGCGCGGTCTAGACAGAGAAACGCGCCCTAGGCGCAAGAGAAGCGAGTTACCTCAATGTCACGATCGCTTAAGAAGGGTCCACACGTCGTCGAGAGCGTGTACCGCAAGGTGCAAAAGCTCGAGGCAAGCAACAAGCGCGTTCCCATCAAGACATGGGCCCGCTCGTGCACGATTGTCCCCGAATTCATCGGCCACACCTTCCAGGTGCACAACGGCCGTCAGTTCGTCGACGTGTACTGCACGGAAGACATGGTCGGGCACAAGCTCGGCGAGTTCTCCCACACCTGCACCTTCCGCGGTCACACCAACAAGAAGGAGGATCTCAAGGTCTGATCGCGGTGCGTTTGATCGCACTGCGGAAGTCTTGAGTTACAGCCATGGCTAAGCAAACGGCTACCAATTCCTACCGAGCATGCCACCGTTTCGCCCGCATCGCTCCTCGCAAGGCGCGTCTCGTTGCGGACATGATCCGCGGCAAGAGCGTTGACGAGGCGCTCACCGCGCTCGACTTCTCGAAGAAGCGCGGCTCTGCGTATATCTCGGTCGTGCTCAAGAGCGCGATCGCGAACGCTGAAGAGAAGAACGCGGATCCCACCAAGCTCATCGTGAGCGAGTCGCGCGTCGACGAGGGTCCAACCCTCGACCGTTTCCAACCAAAGGACCGCGGTCGCGCTCACCCGATCTTGAAGCGAACCAGCCACATCCACATTGCAGTTGAGGAGCGCGGGGCCTAAGCCTCGGAGATTCACTATGGGACAGAAGGTCCATCCATTCGGTTTCCGCGTCGGTATCACCGAAGCTCACCGCTCGCGCTGGTTCGCACCAAAGGCGCTCTTCGGATCTCTCCTCGTTGAGGACTACAAGATCCGTAAGTACGTCGACAAGCGCCTCAATCGCACGCCGCCGTTCGCGGCCGTGAGCGACATCCTCATCGAGCGTACGCGCGATGAGCTCACCGTCATCCTCAAGAGCGCGCGCCCCGGCATGGTTGTCGGTCCGCGTGGCTCGGGTATCGAAACCCTGACGAAGGACCTGCAAGCCCTCACGGGCCGCAAGGTCGTCATCAAGGTCGTCGAAATCAAGAACGCTGACCTCGACGCGAAGTTGATCGCTGAGAGCATCGCTGAGCAACTCAAGAAGCGCGCGAACTACCGTCGCGTGCTCAAGATGCGCGCGGAGAGCTCGATGCAGAACGGCGCAAAGGGTATTCGCATCCTCCTCGCTGGTCGTCTCGGCGGCGCGGAAATGAGCCGCACGCTTGATACGCGCGAAGGCTCGATTCCGCTCTCGACGCTTCAAGCGAACGTCGACTACGCGGTCGCTGAGGCGTACACGACGACGGGTTCGATCGGCGTGAAGGTGTGGGTCTTCAAGGGCCTTTACACCGAGCAAGACGAAGATCAAACCGCATCGAGCGCTGCCGGTGGCCGCGCCCGCGCCCGCGGACGTCGTTGAGCCGCATCCGGCGAAGTACTCGCCGGACGCTCGAGTGAGAGCCGCATCCGGCGAAGTAATCGCCAGTTGTGTGAAACAAGAACCGAGTTTGAGTAGATCCCCGATCGTCAGAAACGATCGCAACTGACAGAAGACTGAAGAGGACCCCATGTCCAACCTGATGCCAAAGCGAGTCAAGTTCCGCAAGGAGCAGCGAGGAAAGCTCAAGGGCAACGCCACGCGCGGCAATTACGTCGCGTTCGGTGATTACGGCCTGCAGACGCTTGAACCGCACTGGCTCACCGGTCGCCAAATCGAGGCTGGCCGTATCGCCGCGCAGCACTTCCTCCGTCGCCAAGGCAAGATCTTCATCCGCGTCTTCCCAGACAAGCCGATCTCGAAGAAGCCGCTCGAAACCCGAATGGGTACGGGTAAGGCCGATGTCGATTACTGGGCGGCACGCATCAAGCCAGGCACGGTGCTCTTTGAGATCGCCGGTGTTCCTGAGGATCTCGCGAAGCAAGCGCTCGCACGCATCGCCTACAAGATGCCTGTTCGCTGCCGCTTCGTTGGACGTCGTATCGCCGTCTAATAGAGACGGTGATGTGACCAAAAACGAGCCTCACGAAATTAGAGCCTCTCGAGTCAAATCAAGTTCAAATTACGAGACACGCCATGAAGCCCGCTGAAGTGAAGAAGCTCTCGAACGACGACCTCAAGGGTGAGGCTACGCGCCTCCGCCGCGAGCTCTTCGACCTCCGTTGCCAGTTGACGACCGAGAAGGTCGCCGACAACTCCCGCATCGGGAAGACCCGCAAGGATCTTGCGCGCGTTCTCACCGAGCAGAACTCCCGTAAGGGTGCCAATGCCGCAGGCGGGAAGAAGTGAGCACAACCATGCCGACCAAAGCTACCTCTGCATCAACGACCGCAGCCACGACGGCAGCCACTTTTGGGCTCGTCATTCCTGAGACCTCGCCTCGCCGCATCGGCGTCGTTGAGAGCGACAAGCGCAACAAGACCCGCAAGGTCGTGATCGCGTACTCGGGCAAGCACCCGAAGTACGGCAAGTACATGCGTAAGCGCACCGTTCTTCAGGTGCACGACGAGGCGAATGAATCGCACCTCGGCGATCGCGTTGAGGTGGCCGAGTGCCGTCCGATTTCGAAGACGAAGTCGTGGGTGCTCGTGCGTGTGGTTGAGCGCGCGCCCGCGGGCGTCGGCGTTCAGTTGAAGGACGGCGTGTAAGCAAGTGCTCGCGTTCGCGAAACACGAGCGTGAGTCACGAACAACAAGTTTCTGAAGCGTGTGCTGCGCGTTCATGGCGGAAGCCTGAACGACAAACACCCGCAAAATGTGTGTGAAAGCCCGCTACGGCGGGCGATGGAGCCAAGCAATGATCCAAAAGGAATCACGACTCGAGGTCGCCGACAACTCCGGCGCGAAGGAAGCCATGGTGATTGGCGTCCTCGGATCCTCGACGGCCACCGGCCGCTTTACCCGCCTCACGATGGGCATCGGCGATCGCGTCGTTTGCACCGTCAAGAAGGCGCTTCCCAACGGCGATGTCAAGGCTGGTGACAAGGTCCAAGCCGTCATCGTTCGCGTCAAGTTCCCAACCCGTCGTGATGACGGTTCCTACGTGCGCTTCGACTCGAACGCGTGCGTGCTCGTCGACAAGGACGGCAACCCGAAGGGCACTCGCATCTTCGGTGCGGTCGCTCGTGAGCTCCGTGAGAAGAACTTCATGAAGATCGTGTCGCTCGCGACGGAGGTGATCTAACCATGCCACGCCACGTTCGTAAGGGTGACACTGTCATCGTGACCAAGGGCGCCTCCAAGGGCATCGTTGGTGAAATCCTCCGCGTTGTGGACGAAGGCGAGCGCGTCGTCGTCAAGGGTGCGAACATCCGTACCAAGCACTTGAAGAAGACGCAAAGCCGTCCGCAGGGCACCATCCTCAAGGAGGAAGGTCCTATCCACATCTCGAACGTCAGCCCAGTCGTCGACGGCAAGCCGTCGCGCGTCCGCTTCGTCTCGAAGCCTGATGGTTCGAAGTCGCGCGTCGCTGCTCGCGGCGGCAAGGAGCTCCACAAGCTCCGCGGCTCGAAGTGAACGTCAGAGTGAAGTGAAAGAGCAACATTAAAGATTGAGTAGGTGGGTCACACCGCCTGCGCCTGCGAGGAGCACTCGCCAATCTTCCGCCAGTCTTCCGCCAAGGTCGCCCCCGCGACACAGCAAGAGTCGAAGGACAGTTCTATGGCACACGTCAAGCGACAATACCCCCGTCTCCAGCAGGCCTTCATCGACGCAGTCGGTCCGAAGGCGCTTGCGGAGTTCGGTCTCGACAACCCGCACCAACTTCCGAAGTTGACGAAGATCGTCGTCAACGCGGGTGTGGGTAAGTACCTCGACAATCAGAAGCTCAAGCCTGAGGTCCGCGACCAGTTCATTTCGAACTTCAGCGTGATCACCGGCCAGAAGCCCATCATGCTGAAGGCTAAGAAGGCCGTCGCGCAGTTCCGTGTGCGTGAGGGCATGCCCTCCGCGTTCATGGTGACGCTCCGCCGCGATCGCATGTGGCACTTCATGGATCGTCTCATCAACCTCGCGATTCCTCGTATCAAGGACTTCCGCGGCGTGAAGGACAAGTCGTTTGACAAGGGCGGCTCGTACTCGTTCGGTCTGACCGAACAAGCCGTGTGGCCCGAAATCAACATGGCGAACGCCACGATCACCCACGGTATGCACATCACCTTCGTGTTCGAGAATTCGAACCCGAAGATGAGCCGCTACATCCTCGCCGAGCTCGGCATGCCCTTCGTCAAGCCCGAAGAGCGCAAGCAGAAGAAGGCGTGAGACCAGTAGTCGGTACGCCGCGCGAGTTCGAAAGAGTTCGCGCGGAAGCCTGAAACAGATTTCCTTCCGAACACACGACAGCGCCGGAACCGAACCCCGGAAACAACAATGGCCAGCAAGCGAACCTTCAACAAGATGCAGCGCAAGCCGAAGTTCAGCACCCGTTCCGAGGTGCGCTGCGAGATCACGGGCCGCAAGCGCGGCGTTTACCGCAAGTTCCGCATTTGCCGTCACCAACTCCGTGAGTTGGCGCTCAAGGGAATGATCCCTGGCATGCGCAAGGCAAGCTGGTAAGCGACCAGAAGCCGATTCAGTTGCGCACGCGCGGGTTCCGCTCGAGCGCAACATACGAAAGAACGACCGAGACCTTCACAGGATCAACCGCGATCCCCACAGGATCGAACTTCCCGCCCCGCGAGGGGACAGGAGCCTCAGAGATGGCAGTTCAAGACCTCACCGCCGACATGCTCACCCGCATCCGCAACGCCGTGCGGAACCGCGAGAAGTCCGTCGTCGTGATCAGCAACAAGCTCAACCGCGGCGTCGCCACCGTTCTCAAGGACGAGGGCTACATCTCGGATTACGAAAACGTCGCCGATGGCCGTCAGGGCATCATTCGCATCGCCCTGAAGTACGGCGCGCGTGGCGAGAACATCATCAACGAGATCCGTCGCGTGTCGAAGACGGGTTGCCGGACCTACTCGTCGGTGTCGGATCTTCCGCGCCCGATGCAGGGCCTCGGCATCTCGATCGTCTCGACGAGCCGTGGAATCATGTCCGACCGCAAGGCGCGCGAAATGCGCGTCGGTGGTGAAGTGGTGGCGACCGTCTGCTGATCCGCGCTTCGGCGTGTGCCACGATCGTGGCCAGCCGGAATCGCGAAACGCAACGTCGCATTGCTTAGGCGGAGTCAGTCAGAGTGTTTAGATCGACAGGAGTCAACCATGTCGCGCATCGGTAAGAAGCCCATCATCGTCCCTGGCAACTGCAAGGTCGCCGTGAATTCCGCGACCCGCGAGGTCGCGATCACGGGTCCCAAGGGAGACACCCTCAAGGTCGTGTATCGCCCCGAAGTTTCGGTGGCGTGGAACGAGAAGGATCGCCAGATTGTCTGCACCACAGACATGGCGAAGATCGACGAAGGCAATCGTCGCGCCTTCTGGGGAACGACTCGAGCCAACATCAACAACTGCATCAAGGGCGTCACCGAGGGTTACTCGGAGAAGCTCGAAGTGGTCGGCGTCGGCTACAGCGTGAAGGTCGCGGGTAAGAACGTTGACCTCAAGCTCGGCTACGCAAACGTGATCACGCTCGCGATTCCCGCGGGCGTGAAGGTCGACGTTTCGACCGAAGGTGGCATCTTCGTGACGATCAGCGGCGCTGATCGCCAGCGCGTCGGTGAGTTCGCTGCGGCGATTCGCTCGAAGCGCAAGCCAGAGCCGTACAACGGCAAGGGCATCAAGTACGCGGGCGAGAACATCATCCGCAAGCAAGGCAAGGCAACGGGCGGCTAATGCCGCGCATGGTTCGCGATCCTGAGGCAACGCCGAAGGAATGCGAGCTTGAAGGATCGAAAGAGAAGCAACGCGAGAAGCGAAGTCAGTGGCAGGTCGCGGCGTGACCGCGCGCAATCGAGAGCGACCGAAAGGTCAGCGACCTGAAACCTGACTCGAAAGGCAGACACTATGAACCGCACGACCAAAAAGAACATTCGCCGAGCCCGTCGTAAGCAGGGCATCCGCAAGGAAGTCTTCGGCATGCCGGATCGGCCGCGCCTTTCCGTCTTCCGTTCGCTCAACCACGTCTACGCGCAAGTGATCGACGATTTGACCGGCAAGACCGTCGCTTCGGCGTCGACCCGCGACAAGTCCTTCGCCGATAAGGGCGCGAAGATGTCCGAAGCGACCGCTGTGGGCAAGCTCGTTGCTCAGCGCGCGAAAGAGAAGGGCGTCCAGAAGGTCGTCTTCGATCGCAACGGATACCTCTATCACGGTCGCATCAAGGCGCTCGCCGATGGCGCGCGTGAAGGCGGCCTGCAGTTCTGAATCGAGTCTGATTCGCGCGGAACCCCGCCGAGTCCGACAGTCACCGAGAGTCACCGAGACTGGTACCCACCATGGCAGAATTCATCAGCAAGGATTCCTCTTCCGAGTCGACGACCGTCGGCGTCTACCGCACCTCGTCGACCGTCGCAGGCGGACGTCGTTTCTCGTTCTCGGCGATGGTTGTCGTCGGTGATCGCAACGGTCGCGCCGGCGTTGGTTACGCGAAGTCGAACCAAGTGCCCCAGAGCATCGAGAAGGCGCAGAAGGAAGCGTCGCGCAAGATGAACGCGTTCCAGCTGCAGGGGAAGACGATTCCTCACATGGTCATTGGCCGCTTCGGCGCCACGACCGTGAAGCTGATGCCTGCTGCTCCTGGTACCGGCGTTATCGCAGGTGCTGCAGTTCGTTCGGTGCTCGACATGATCGGCGTGCAGGACTGCCTCACGAAGGTCTACGGTTCGAGCAACCCGAAGAACGTCGTGAAGGCCACGATGGACGCGCTTTCGACGCTCCGCACGCGCGAGCAGGTTGAATCGCTCCGTGGCGTTTCGATCCCAGCAACTTCGGTTGAAGAAGCGATCAAGCGTGGTGCAGCGTTCATGCCGTCCGCGAAGTCGGGCGAGAAGATGGCTGCTCCGAAGAACACCGTTGGTGAGGGTGAGCGTCGCGGCGGTCGTGGTGGCCGTGGCGGACCGCGTGGCCCGCGCCGTGATAGCGGTGCGACCGACGCTGGCGCTGCTCCTGCGGCACCGGCACCGGCGCCGGCACCCGAAGCGGGCGCGTGAGCGAGGTTGAACGCACCCGGATGATCCCGTCGATGGAAGTCGATTGAGTCGGTCCCGGTGCAAATTCAGGTGCGCCAAGCGCGCCTGAAGTGAGCCTGTAGTGATTTTGAGTGTGAGTCAAGCGTAGATTCCGGTGGCATCGCCACCGTTTGGAGAGTTCGAGCCATGATGATCCATGACATCACCGCCAAGGTCGGCCCGCACAAGAAGCGCAAGCGCGTCGGTCGCGGCGAAGGTAGCGGCCACGGCGGCACCTCGACCCGTGGTCACAAGGGTGCGAAGAGTCGCGCCGGTTGGAATAGCCGTCCGTCGTACGCGGGTGGCGCCACTCCATTCGCGCGTCGCTTCCCCAAGCGCGGCTTCTCGAACGCTGGTTTCCGTACCGAGTACTACGTTGCGAACGTCCGCGACCTCGAGAAGCACTTTGATGCTGGCGCGACGGTCGACATCGACACGCTCGTCAAGCTCGGCCTCGTGCCGAACACCAAGCTCGGCCTCAAGGTCCTCGGCGCTGGTGACATTAAGAAGAAGCTCAACGTCATCGCCGCTGCGTTCAGCGCGAGCGCGAAGGCAAAGATCGAAGCTGCGGGCGGTTCTTGCTCCGAAGCTCCGACCAAAGCTCAAACCAAGAAGTCTGCGAAGAGTGAGTGATTCACTCGGATCTCTGAGCGGTTGGATGCACGACCTTCCTATGAAGGTCCGCAAGCCGGCAGAACGAGTGCGAAGCGTGTTTGGGACCGACTCGGAAGCACCCTCCGACGGGTGACTGAAGATCAGACCGATGCTGCAAGCCTTTGCCAACATCTTCAAGATTCCTGACCTTCGCCGGCGCGTGCTGTTCACGCTCGGGATGATCGCCATTTACCGCATCGGCTATCACATCCCACTCGTGGGTGTTGATCAGACGGCGCTGAAGGATCTCGCGGACAAGGCAACCGGCGATGGCTCCGATCCGTCGGGCTTTGGTCGAATCGTTGAGTACGCGTCGATCTTCTCGGGCGGCAGCCTTTCGCAGTCCACGATCTTCGGCCTCGGCATCATGCCGTACATCACGGCGTCGATCATCTTCCAACTCCTGACGACGGTTTGGAAGCCGCTGCAAGAGTTGAAGAAGGATGGCACGTCGGGCCAGACCAAGATCAACGAGTACACGCGCTACACGACCGTCGCGCTCTGCTTCATTCAGGGCATGATGTGGCTCGGCTATATGCGAACGCAAGGGCTGGTCTCGCCGGGTATCGAAAGTGCACCGGGCGGCCTGATTGTCTTCTACGCCGCTGGTATCGCTGGCCTCACGGCAGGCAGCCTCTTCCTGATGTGGCTTGGCGAGCAGATCGACAAGTATGGCATCGGAAACGGCATCTCTTTGATCCTGACCGCGG
>JAIYCA010000003.1 GCA_027488265.1 Planctomycetaceae bacterium | reverse complement strand
GGCGTTGAAGAGGGTGCTCTTGCCGACGTTCGGGAGTCCGACGATGCCTGCTTCCATGGTGACCTGCGCTTCTCCGAGGTGGAGCGGTTGGTGGCGATTGCGTTCCCGCGTGATCGGGAAGGGGGCGAATGGTAGCGGAAGGGGGAGAGTGCGAATTTCGTGCGATGTGGCGAAAAAGCGGCCAATAGTGCTTTCTTTTGAACGGGAAATTGGCGAGACTTGACGAATCGCGGCGCGGGTGCTGCGCTTGGGTGAAAAGACCGACAACGAGGAGATTGTGATGGCACGGATCGGCAATCTGGCGGCGGCGATTGGTCTCTTCGGCGGAATCGCTGCGGCAACAATCGGTGAGCAACGGCTTGAGGCGGCGTTCACGGGGTACACCGTTGTGGCGACACCTGTGACAAGCGGTGGGCAAAACCTTATCCGCTACGAGGTGTTCGCAAACTTCAACGGTGCGACGGACACTGTGCTGAACGTGTTCAACTTCACGTCGACAGGTGCAAGCGCAGGTGAAGATGCCTACGGCAACTTCTGGCACAAGGACAACTCCGACTATAACGCCGGCGTGCTCTCGACCCAGTACGGCACGTGGGCTCCGCAGCTCACCGGCTCGGCCACCGCGAACCGCCTGTTCGACTCGTTCCTCCTCATCGGTGGAAACCCGACGAACACGAACACGACGAACGCCGACCCCTCGTGGAACTCAGGCGGCTCTGGCTCGCACGCTGGGAGCGCGGCTGGCTGGTCGCGCGCTGACCTCGTGAACAACCCAACCATCGGCTGGTTCAATTCGTCGCCGCCGAACCGACAAGGGCGCGTCGGTATCGCGCCGAACACCGCGACCCAAGTGAAACTCGGACAATTCGTTCTTTCGCAGGATCATGGGACGCGCACCTACTCGCTCCGCACGGCCTACAACAACGGTCTTGTTGGTGGCATTGTCTTCGCGGACGGCTCGTTCACACTTTGTTCGATCACCGCGTATCGCGACCTCGATGGTGACGGTTTCGGTTCCGAAGCGAGTGGCACGGCCCTTGGTTGTCCGACGGTTCCTGCGGGATACGTCCTGAACAACACCGACTGCAACGACGCTGATGCATCAATCAATCCGAACATTGTTTGGTCGCGCGATGTTGACGGCGACGGGTTTGGCGCTGCGGCAAGTGGCACGCTCACGCAGTGCGCCCAGCCTTCTGGCTACGTCCTCAACAATCTCGACTGCGACGACGGCAACGCAGCGATCAACCCCAACACCATTTGGTCGCGCGACCTCGATGGCGATGGCTATGGCTTCGCGGCTGACGGCACGCTGACGCAGTGCGCGCAGCCCGCGGGTTACGTCCTCAACAACACCGACAACTGCCCCTCGATCGCGAACGCGAACCAAGCCGACTGCAATTCGAACGGTCTCGGTGATGTCTGCGAAATCGCCGCGGGCACGCTCGCCGATTGCGACAGCGACGGGGCACCAGATATCTGTGAAGGCGCGGTTCGAGTCGATGCAGCCTCGCCACTGCTCGCTCCCTTCGGGAACGGCTTCCCCGCCAACTACACCTTCACGGGCCTCCCCAAGTCATATCGCGGTACGCCACAACTGATCTTCGAGGCGACATCGGACCTTGGCTCCACGAACGAGTTCATCAGCATCTCGATCGACGGCGGAGCACAGGAGTTCTATTTCGTCGCGGGCGGCACGGATTGCCCAGTGACACCAAATGTTGAGACCAAGACGTTCACGATTCCTGCGCTCAATGCACTTGTCGCCGATGGTCAACTCTCTGTCGTGATCACGGCATCCGGCACCGTCGATGCAGCTCAGTGCGCAGGCGGTGGGCTTCGCATTCGACTTCGATACGACGGTCTCCCCTCGAGCGCGGATTGCAATGGCAACGGCGTCCTTGACTCATGTGAAATCGGTACGGGTACACAGTCTGACTGCAACGCGAACGGCAAGCCTGACTCGTGCGATATCGCTTCGGGTTACTCCACCGACTGTAATGCAAACGGAGTCCCCGACACCTGCGACATCGCCTCGGGCACATCAACCGACTTGAACGCGAACGGCAAGCCTGACGAGTGCAGCGGCGAGTTCATCGTTGGTGGCTCGGGCTTTGCGAGTATTCAAGCAGCGATTGCCGCAGCGCCCGATGGTGCGACGATTCGCGTCGGTGCCGGAACCTACGGCCCCGTCGTCTTGAGCGGTCGTCAGCTCACACTGCAATCGCTCGCCGGCGCGGCGACGACGTTCATCGATGGTGGCGGCGCGACGCGATGCGTGAACTTCGTCACGCCGGGCGTTGGTCCGTCGCTCATCGAAGGTTTCACGCTCCGCAACGGTCGCGCGGGGAACGGGGCGGCGGTGAATGTGGTCGGCGCAACGCTTGAAATTCGCGCGTGTGTCTTCCGCGACAACACTTCGACGAACGCAGGCGGCGCGGTGTCGGCGCTCGATTCGAACGTCACGATCTTCGATAGCGAGTTCCGCAACAACACCGCGGTGCGTGGCGGCGCGATTCACTCAGAAGTCGATCTCACGAACGCACTCGTGCAAGTCGTCGGTTGCTTCATCATCGAGAACTCGGCTTCGACCGACGGCGGCGCGATTTCTAATGCGGGCAACATTCGCGTGCGTGAGTGCGAGTTGACCTTGAACACCGCGGGCGAATCCGGCGGCGGACTTTGGACGCAGCTTGGATCCGTCTCTGAGTTGCTCGGTGTGCGCATGTGCCGCAACGCGCCGACCAACATTGTTGGCGCGATCGTCGATCTCGGCGGCAACACCTTCAGCCAAGATTGCAACGAAAACGGCATCTGCGACGCGGATGAAATCGCCGCCGGTACACAGCAGGATTGCAACGCGAACGGCATTCCCGACGCTTGCGACTTGAACGGTAGCGTGCTCTCGTGGGGTGACAACGATCTTGGCCAACTCGATGCGCCGCCGGCGTATCTGCTCGGCGAACTCAAGCAGATCGCGGCGGGTTGCGGTCATTCGCTCGCGTTGCGGGCCGATGGCACGGTCGTCGGCTGGGGTGCGAACGCATTCGGGCAGGCGACGGTTCCGGCGGGGCTTACGGGCGTTGTTCAAATCGCCGCTGGCTGCGACCACAACGCGGCGCTGCGGGCCGACGGTACGGTCGTCTGCTGGGGTGCGAACGCGTCGGGGCAGTGCATCGTCCCCGCGGGTCTCATGCATGTCGTACAGGTCGCGGCAGGCGGAGCGCATACGGCGGCGCTGCGCGCGGACGGCACGGTTGTCTGTTGGGGTCGGAATGTCCACGGCGAATCGACGGTGCCTTCAGGCCTCGCGAACGTCGCGGAAATCGCCTGCGGTGGAGCGCACACGGTTGCGCGTCGTACTAACGGTACGGCGATCTGCTGGGGCCTTAACAACTTCGGTCAAACAACACTGCCTTCGAACCTTGGCACGCTGAAGGGGATCACGGCCGGTTGCTATCACACGGTCGGCCTCCGCACCGATGGCACCGTCGTCGCGTGGGGCTCGAATCTCTTCGGTGAGCGAACCGTGCCGCCGAATCTGACAAACGTGATCAAGGTCTCTGCAGGCGTGAGCCTCCACACGATCGCGCTGAAGACCGATGGCTCTGCGCGCGCGGGGGGCTGGAACGACTTCGGTCAACTGGCGGTCCCGTCGACCGCCGGACCGTTCGCGGAAGTTGTTGCGGGTGGTTCACACTCGTTTGCTCGAACGCGCGGCGCTGCGGACTGCAACGACAACAATCTGCTCGACTCTTGCGAGATCGCATCGGGCGCACTCGCGGATTGTGACGGCGATGGAGTGCTTGATCTCTGTGAGATCACACTCGACCCAACGCTTGATTGCGACGGAAACGGCGTCCTCAATTCGTGCGAAATCGCGTCGGGTGCCGCCGATTGCAACAGCAATGGCAAGCCGGATACCTGCGACCTTGTCGCGGGAACCTCAACCGACCTGAACGGCAACGGCAAGCCTGACGAATGTGCGGGTGAGTACGTCGTCGGCGGTACAGGCTTCACGACCATCCAGGCGGCGGTCAACGCAGCGCCGAACGGTGCGACGATCCAAGTCGCAGCGGGGACCTATGGTGCGGTCGATCTCACAGGTCGTGCGCTGGTGCTGCGCTCGTTGGCGGGTGCGGCGGCGACCTTCATCGACGGTGGCGAATCTGCGCGTTGCCTCACGCTCGGATCAGCAGCACCAGGGTTGGTCGAGATCGATGGCTTCACGATCCGCAACGGGCGCGCGAACAACGGCGGAGGTCTCGTTGCGACGCTCGCATCGCCCATCGTGCGCAACTGCATCTTCACCGGCAACGTCGCCACGCAAAATGGCGGCGCGGTCGCCAACTTTGGTGGTGCACCCCAGTTCTTTGATTGCGATTTCATCGAGAACGTGGCGTTGCAAGGCGGCGCGATCGCAGCGATGGGGATCGACGAAAGCGGCGCGGCCATGCGCGTCGAACGCTGTGATCTCCTTGAGAACGTCGCCTTGGGCGCTGGTGGCGCTGTCTACAACGATGGTGCGATCGACTTCGTCGACTGCGTGATCGAGGCGAACGTTGCAGGTGGTCTCGGTGGTGGCCTTTTCACGATCGGGACAGCTCCTTCACGACTCGCGACGACGCGCCTCTGTCGCAATGTGCCAAACAATACGTGGGGTGCCTACATCGACCTCGGCGGGAACATCTTCAGCGACGATTGCAACGCGAACGGGCTTTGCGACTTCGATGAGATCACGACCGGCACCGAGCAAGATTGCAACACAAACGGCATTCCCGACTCGTGCGATCTCGCAAATGGCACGTCTGCCGATTGCAACGAGAACGGCGTTCCTGACTCTTGCGATATCGCGAGTGGATCATCGACGGACGTCGATTCGAACGGCATTCCCGATGACTGCAAGCCCGACTGCGACAATGACGGGCTACCCGACGCGTGGGAACTTGCGCAGGGCCTCGACAGCGATTGCAACGCGAATGCGACGATCGACCGTTGTGAGATTGCGAAGAGCGCGGCGCTGGATTGCGATATCGACGGCGTGCTCGACTCCTGCGAGATCGCCGCGAATCCCGCGCTTGATTGCGACGGAAACGGCGTACTTGACTCCTGCCAGATCGCCTCAAATCCCGCGCTTGACTGCAATGGAAATGGTGCGCTCGACACGTGCGACATCGCTGCCGGTGCCGTCGATTGCGATGCAAACGGTCGGATCGATGCCTGCGACATCAGTGACGGTGCGGAGGACGAGAATGACAACGGCGCGCTCGACACGTGCGAGCTCGCGCGGGGTGATCTCGATCTCGACGGCGTGGTGAGTGCGTCGGATCTTTCAGTGCTGCTCGTCTTCTGGGGCGCCGTCAATCCACCGGCCGGTGATCTCACGGGCGACGGTGTGATCAACGGCGCGGATCTCTCGCTCCTGTTGTCAAACTGGGGGACGACGCCATGACTTTGAAGAACACCTCAACCGCGCACGTGTCATCGCAACGCCAACTCTCGCAGCATCCCTTCGCGAACCTCCGGAAGAACGCCATGCAGACTTTGACTCGTTTTGTTGCTCCCGTACTGGCAGCAGCTTCTGTTGTTGGAACTGTCGAGGCGGCGTTCACGGGGTACACCGTGGT
>JAIYCA010000160.1 GCA_027488265.1 Planctomycetaceae bacterium | reverse complement strand
GCTCAAAGGTCGTTTCTCGTACAATCTCCGCCTCCGCGGGCGTGGCGGAATTGGCAGACGCACGGGATTTAGGTTCCCGTGGGGTAACACCCGTGCAGGTTCGAGCCCTGTCGCCCGCATATCTGAGCGCTCGCAACTGGCGGCAGGGCGGCTTCGCCGCGTCTGCCGCCTTTGCTCGCTCTGGCGTGGATCGCGCCAGAGGGAGCCGCCGCAGCGGCGACCGCGACAAACTTGGAGCGCTCGCGACTCGCTTCGCTTTCGCTCGCTCTGGTCGGCCCCCTTGGAGTGAATCCCAAGAGGTCGATTTTTGGGGGGCCGCGACTACGTTGCTCGCTCGCTCTGGCGTGCATGACATGAGGTGCTCCCTCCCACCTCTCTTCAGGCGCGCCCATCACTCCTGCCGATACGCTCTCCCTATGGAGTGGACCCCTCGCAGTTGGCAGCGCAAGCCGTGTACGCAGCAGCCCGTCTACCCCGACGAGGCGGCGCTCCTCCGCACGCTCGAGGAGATCGCGGCGCTTCCGCCGCTGGTGACGAGTTACGAAATCGAAGCGCTGAAATCGCAGCTCGCCGAGGCCGCGCGTGGCGAACGTTTCATTCTTTGGGGCGGAGATTGTGCCGAGAGTTTCGCGGATTGTTCATCCGCCGCGATCGCTTCGAAACTCAAGATTCTGCTGCAGATGTCGCTTGTGCTCGTGCATGGAACGCGGAAGCGCATCACGCGCATCGGCCGATTTGCCGGCCAATACGCGAAGCCGCGCAGCACCGCGACCGAAACGCGCGACGGCATCGAATTGCCGAGTTTCCGCGGAGACAACGTCAATCGCCCAGAATTCACCGTTGAAGCGCGCACGCCAGACGCGCAACTCTTACTCCGCGGCTACGAACGCAGCGCGCTGACGCTCAACTTCATTCGATCGCTCGTCGATGGCGGCTTCGCCGATCTCCATCACCCTGAGAATTGGGACCTTGCGTTTGTGAAGCATTCGCCGCTCGCGGCGGAATATCAGCGCATGGTCGATTCCATCGGTGAAAGCCTGCGATTCATGGAAACGCTCGCAGGCGGCACGATCACCGCGATGCAGCGCGTCGACTTCTTTACGAGCCACGAATTGCTCGTTCTTGCCTACGAGGCAGCGCTCACGCGACGCGTCCCGCGCCGCGAAGGCTGGTTTAATCTGTCGACGCACCTGCCGTGGATCGGGCTTCGCACGAGCGATCCAACCGCGGCTCACATCGAGTTTTGTCGGGGAATTCGCAATCCCGTCGGCGTCAAAGTTGGCCCCGACACAACGCCTGAACAGTTGCTCGAGACGGTGCGCACGCTCTCGCCCGAGGGAGAGCCCGGCCGCGTGGTGCTCATCGCCCGTTGTGGCGCGCACCGCATTGCACGCACGCTTCCGCCGCTTGTTCGTGCGATGCGCGACGCAGCGCTCCCCGTCGTTTGGATCGCGGATCCGATGCACGGCAACACCGAGACGGTCGTACCGACGAGCGGTGCATGGGCGGGAAAGAGCGTAAAAACGCGGAAATTCGGCCACATTCTCGCGGAGGTCGAGCAGGCTTTCGAGATTCACCGCATGGAAGGCACGACGCTCGCAGGCGTGCACGTCGAACTGACCGGTGAGGATGTCACCGAATGTACGGGTGGCGCGCGCGGACTCACCGATGACGATCTCTCGCGGGCGTATCGCTCGCAAGTCGATCCGCGCCTCAACTATGAGCAGGCACTTGAGTTGGCGATGTTGATCGCGCGGCGAGCAGCGGGGCGGTAGCAGCGGGGCGGTCGCGGCGGGGCGGTCGCGCGGGCGCGGCCCATGTGCATCGTGCATGACGGTCACCGCCATCCGGCGGGTGCGTCCAGTCCCGCGCCGTGAGCCGTATACTCCGCCCCCCATGTCTCGCCGACGCGTCGTCATCACTGGTCTAGGTCCCGTCACCGCCCACGGCATCGGGATTGACCCTCTTTGGTCCGCCCTCACGGAAGGCCGCTCGGCGCTCGCGCCGATTCGCGCCTTTGACGCGTCCGGCTTTCTCGCCGCGTCGGGCGCGGAGTTGCCCGCCGACTTCGACGTGAAGGACCTCGTTCCGAAGAGTTACCGCAAAGCGACGAAAGTCATGGCGCGCGATATCGAAATCGCGGTCGGTGGTGCGCTGACGGCCGTACGCGATGCTGGCCTCGCGACCCGCGGTACCGATCCCGACAATCCGCCAACCATTCGCCCTGATCGCGTGGGTTGCCACATCGGTGCGGGCCTCATCGCTGCGGAACTCGACGAACTCACCGGTGCACTCGCGTCGTCGCGCAACGCGGCGGGCACGTTTGACCCAGGTCACTGGGGCCAACAGGGCATGCAGGAGCTCACGCCGCTTTGGCTCCTGAAGTACCTCCCGAACATGCTCGCCTGCCACGTGACGATCATCCACGATTGCCAAGGGCCGTCGAACACGATCACCTGCAACGAAGCGTCGTCGGGCCTTTCGCTCGCGGAAAGCCAGCGCGTCATCGAGCGCGGCGCAGCGGACGCGTGTCTCTCAGGCGGCGCGGACAGCAAGATGAATCCGATGGCGTATCTGCGCCAAGAACTCGCGGGGCGATTCGCGCGATGCACGCCGAGTGACGACGCGACGAAGGTCGTGAAGCCGTTCGATGCGAACGCGACGGGCACCCTCGTTGGTGAAGGCGGCGGCATTCTCGTCGTCGAAGCAGAAGAAACTGCGAAGGCGCGCGGCGCGCGCATTCATGCGGTACTCGCAGGAACGGGCGCTTCGCAAAGTTGGTGCGACGACACGGTCGGCCTCGTGCCCGACGCAACGGGTGAGTCGCTCGCCGATGCGATCCAAGCGGCGCTCCGCGACGCAGGCGTCACCGCAGCCGACATCGACGCGATCATTCCGTTTGGCTCGGGTGTTCCATCGCTCGATGCGCTTGAGAAGAACGCGCTTGAGCGCGTCTTTGGTGCAAGTCTCGCATCGAAACCACTTGTGACCCTCGCGCCTTCGATCGGCACGACGTGCGCCGGTTTCGGCGCGATTGCCGTGGCCGTCGCGTGCCGTGCGCTCACCGAACAGAAGCTCCCCGCGCGGCTCAACACGTCGTCTGCGGCTGGCCTCGATGCGCTCGCTGCGCCAAGTTCCGCGCGCGAACTCCGTCACATTCTCATCGCGACACCAAGCCTCGGCGGCCAAAACAGCGCTGCAGTCGTCTCGCGCCACGCTGAACTCTGAGAGACGAAGAAATAGACGAAGAATTAGACGAAGGAAGAGACGAACGACGAACATGACCACCACGAAAAACAACTGTCGCGTCGTTGTCACCGGCATGGGCTGGGTGACGCCACTTGGCCACGATGTCGACACCGTTTGGAAGCGCCTGCTGAACTCAGAGAGCGGCATGGGGCCGACGACGCGTTTCGATGCGCGCACGTTTCCTACGAATTTCTCGGCAGAAGTGCGCAATTACACGATTCAGCCCTTCGTGAAGGACGCGTCGGTGCACGCGACCGCGGGCCTCAATTCGCAATTCGCGCTTGGTGCGGCGAGTCAGGCGTGGCGACAGTCCGGGCTCGAAGGTTTCGCGGGTCTCAACAAGAAGCGCATCGGTCTCTACTTGGGCGCGGGCGAAGGTGTCATCGACTTCGACAATTACGCGGCGTCGAATCTCGCGGGCTGGAACGCGGAAGAACGCAAAATTGACGGTGTGCGTTGGGCTGAACACGCGCATCGCGCGATGGACCGCATGCGCGAAGTCGAGCAAGAACCAAACATGCCGCTCGCGCACCTCGCGCGCGAGTTTGGCATTCGCGGACCCGCGCTCAACTGCCTCACCGCGTGCGCCGCAAGCACGCAAGCGATCGGCGAAGCGTTCAGCCTCATTCAGCGTGGCGACACCGACGTCATGCTTTCAGGCGGTACGCACACGATGATTCACGTGCTCGGCGTGACGGGCTTCAATCGCCTCACCGCGCTGTCGACTTCGAAGGGCGATCCAACGAAGGCATCGCGGCCGTTCGACGCGACGCGCGACGGATTCGTCATGGGCGAAGGCTCGGGCATGATCGTGATGGAAGCGCTTGACCACGCCTTGGCGCGCGGCGCGACGCCGCTTGCCGAAGTCGCGGGCTACGGCTCGAGCGCCGACGCGTTCCGCATCACCGACATTCATCCCGAAGGCCGCGGTGGCGCTGCGTCGATGGCGATGGCGCTCTCGCAAGCGGGCATTGATCCGCTCGCGCGTCGCGCCGACGGTCGCGCGGCGATCGACTACATCAGCGCGCACGGCACGGGCACCAAAGAGAACGATTCGATCGAAACCCGTGGCGTGAAGCGCGTTTTCGGTACGAACGCGAAGGACATCCCGATGAGCTCCATCAAGTCGATGATGGGCCACCTCATCGCGGCCGCGGGCGCGGTCGAGTTCATGACGTGCGTCCTCGCGATCCGCGACGGCATGCTGCCGCCGACGATCAACTACGGCACGCCCGATCCAGACCTCGATCTCGACTACGTGCCAAACAAGGCGCGCAGCGCAAAGGTCGACATCTGCCTCTCGAATTCCTTCGGCTTCGGCGGACAGAACGACACGTTGGTCGTGAAGCGCTTCAGCGCGTGAGCACGCCAATTGCCTCGGAACCTCCGAGCCTCCGCGCGTGTCACAGACGGAGCGGCCGTCGCCCGCGAAGACTTCATGAACTCTTCGCTTGCGTGACGGCTGCCCGCGAGTAGGGTTCGGCGTGCTCACGACGAAACCCTCCCCAGATCGCTTCGTGGCGCGAGCGCTCGAAACTCCATGTATCCGAGCGCAGCGCACTCAACGCGTCCCCACGTCGCGCCTCGCACTTGCCGGGCTGATTTCTGCGGGCATCCTCACGGTGTCGACGTCGGCGGCACCGCCGCGCGTCGTCGCGTGGGGTTGGAGCGGATTTGCGAATATCGAGACAACGAGTTCGGCGCGCGTGATTGCCGCTGGGCAAAATCACACCGTCCTCGTGCGGAAGGATGGCGTGATTGCTGCGTTTGGTCGAGCCGAAGCGCAGTGTGTGCCGCCAGCGGATCTCGATGGCGCGCGCGTCGCGCGACTCGAAGCGGGCCCGCTCCACAATGCAGCGCTTCTCGACGACGGGGCGCTCCGTTGCTTCGGCGTCAACTTGAACGGCCAGTGCGATGTGCCGCGTGATCTCGGCGTCTGTGTCGATGTCGCTGTTGGTGCATATCACACGGTCGCACTGCGCGCGGACACCATCGTCGCGTGCTTCGGCGACGACACCTTCGGTCAATGCACGCCGCCATTCAAACTCGTTGCGATGACGGACGTCGCGGCGGGATATCGCCACTCATGCGCGATTGATGTGGGCGGCGACATCTTCTGTTGGGTCTACAACATCTATGGGCAATGCGATGTACCAAGCGACGCGGGTGCGGCGCGCGCCATCGCGGCCGGCGAAGCGCACACGGGCATCGTCCGCACCGACGGCACGTTGCGGCTCTGGGGCTACAACGAATACGGACAGTGCGATGTGCCGGAGGATCTCGGGAGCGTGCGGAAACTCGCGGTTGGCGGCCAACACAATCTGGCGTGGACGGAGAACGGCGAGTTGGTCTGCTGGGGGCAATCGTCGAACGGAACGTGCGCCATTCCGCCTGCGCTTCTTGCCTCGCTTGATGATGTCGTCGACATCGCCGCTGGCGGCGGCCACAACGTCGCGCTCCTCGCCGATGGCACGGTGTATCGCTGGGGTTTCAACGATTACGGCCAAGTCAACGCGCCGAGCACGCTTGGCGCGGTTCGCGCGGTTGCGGATGGACGGTTTCACACGCTGTTTCTGGTGCATGACGGCCAGAGCGGCGGCGCGAACGTCGGCATCGTGAAGGGCATTGGTTTCGACGGTTTCGGG
>JAIYCA010000397.1 GCA_027488265.1 Planctomycetaceae bacterium | reverse complement strand
GTCGGGCAACGTCGAGTCGAACTCGACGATTGACAACGTCGAGCATCTCTACATCCGCAACCTCGCCGCGGGCGACTACGTGCTTGAACTGAAGCGGAAGACGGGCGCCCAAACCGCGCTGCCCGTTTGCGTGGCGTGGTATATCCCGGAAACCACTCCGACCAATCCCGCAGACCTCGACAACGATGGAACTGTGGGTGCGGCCGACTTGTCGATCCTTCTCTCGCAATGGGGAACGAACGGCTCGGCGGACCTTTCGGGCAACAACTTCGTCGGCGCGGAGGATCTTTCGATCCTGCTCGCCTCGTGGGGCTAATTTCGTGGGGCTAATTTGGGGTTGATCAGGGCTGATCGCGAACGGCTTTCCATTACCATTCGCGGCCCATGCGGCCCATGACGCAACGCATCTGGCTCGCGACGCTCCTCGTGGTCGTCGGAGTACCTCTCGTCTACCCGATTTGGCTCGGGGTGGCGAGCGCATTCGTTGCGGACGACGGCTCGTTCACGCTCTTTCACGTGCTGAACGTCTTCCGCGATCCAGTGCTGCGTGAAGGACTCCGCAACGCGTTCTTGATCGCGTGCTGTACGACGGTGATCGCCGTCACGATCGCACTGCCGCTTGCGATGCTCTCTGCGCGCGCGACGTTTCCTGGCAAGCCCCTGCTCTCGACCTTGATCCTCGCGCCGTTGGTCCTGCCGCCCTTCGTCGGCGCGATCGGGATGAAGCAGTTGCTTGGGCGCGAAGGTGCGGTCAACGCGCTCCTTCTCGATCTCCATGTCATCTCCTCGCCGATCGACTTCCTGCACACCGGTGGCTTCTTTCTGATCGTGCTTCTCGAAGCGGTCGCGCTCTTCCCGATTCTCTATCTCAACCTCGTTGCGGCGATCGCGAATCTCGATCCGTCGATGGAAGAGGCCGCGACCAATCTCGGCGCCGGCCGCGTGAAGCGTTTCTTCCGCGTGACGCTGCCTCTGATTCGTCCGGGGCTCTTCGCCGGCGGAACAATCGTCTTTGTGTGGAGTTTCACCGAACTCGGCACGCCGCTCATGCTCGAGTTCACGAAGACGACGCCGGTTCAGATCTTCAACGGCATCAAGGAAATGGAAGCGTCGCGCCAACCGTACGCCCTGACGGCCGTGATGCTCGGAGCAACGATTCTTTCGTACACCGTTGGCCGATTGATCCTCGGTGGCAAGGGCCATGCGATGCTCGCAAAAGCGAGCGCTGGCGCGGGGCTCAAGCCGCTCACGGGAAACTCTGGGATCATCGCGGCGGGCCTCTTCGCCATGGTCGCGCTCATTGCGATGCTGCCGCACGTTGGCGTCATCGGTACCGCGCTTGCCGCGAACGGCCAGTGGTACGGATCAATCCTGCCCGAGCGATGGACGCTCGACCACTTCATCCAAGCGATTTCGCATCCGCTCGCCGCGGGCGCGGTGCGCAACTCGATCATCTTCGCGGGTGTTGCGACGATCGTCGATGTCGTCGTCGGACTCTTCGTCGCGCGACTTCTCGTGCGCGGTACGGTGCGCGGACGCGGCGTTCTCGACGCACTCGTCATGCTGCCGCTCGCAGTGCCGGGGCTCGTCTTTGCATTTGGATTGGTCGCCGCGAGTTTGCGCTGGCCGTTCGGGCCAGGCGGCCCACTTGAATCCGTCGGCAACATCCTCGGCGCCACGCCGAATCCGATTCCGTTCCTGATCCTCGCCTACGCCGTGCGACGACTCCCCTACGTCGTTCGCTCGGCCGCTGCGGGCCTCGAGCAAACGTCGGTCGCGCTTGAAGAAGCCGCGTTCAATGTCGGCGCGAGCCGTTGGCGCGTGACGCGCAAGATTGTGCTCCCGCTGCTTGCCGCGAATCTCGCCGCAGGCGCGATCCTCGCCTTCTGCTTCGCGATGCTTGAAGTGTCCGACAGCCTCATCCTCGCGCAGCGCGAGGCCGACTACCCGATCACGAAGGCGATCTTCACGCTGGCCGAGCGACTCGGCGATGGGCCAGGCGTTGCGAGTGCGCTGGGCGTCTGGGCGATGGCGTTCCTTGGCGTTGCGCTTGCGACCGCCGCCGCACTCGTCGGCAAGAAGGCCGGCGCGATCTTCCGCGGGTGAGACGTGCCGTGAAGCATGTGACTCGGACGTATGCGTTTCGCTGATTGGGTTGGACTTGAAGATCGATGACAGGAGTTCGTTCGAGTGTCGCGTACACCGATGTTCCGTCGCAGCATCCAAAGTGGATCGCCCCCGCTTCATCCATGGCTTCACCGCAATTCTCCGCGCTCATCGAACAGCATTACGCAACGCTTCGTCGCATAGCCGCCCGAGCGCTTCGGAATCGCACACATCCCGGACGATTGAGCCCGACATCGCTCATCGCCGAGAGCGTGATCCGACTGCTCCAGCAGCGGCAGAAACCCTCGTCGGAAGAGCACCTTCGTGGACTCGCTACCGTGTTCATGGCGCGCGTGCTCGCCGACGCGAGTAAGACGCGCCGACGTGCCAAACGTGGCGGCGGACAATCTCCGAAGTCGATCGAAGACCCTGAAATCGAATTCGATCTCTCCACGCGAACGGGCAATCCGAACGCGCCGTCGGTCATCCGCTCGCTCGTTCATCGCGACGCGCTGCTCGCGGCGATGGAGGAGTTGGCAACGGAGCATCCTCGGAAGATGGAGATCATCACGCTCCATCTTGTCGGCGATATTCCACTCACTCGCGTTGCCACACTCGTCGGCGTCAGCGAACGCACCGCATTCCGCGATCTTGAGGCTGGCCGACTCGCGCTCGCCGCCAAGTTGCGTGAACTCCATGGATGACTTTCTGAGGGTTGAAAGGCTGAGGGCTCAATTCTGAAGGTGAACCGTATGAGCGATGCTGGCCACCACGACTCTCGGCGAGGTTCCGTCGGTTCAGAACGAACGCCAACCAATGCGGACGAGGACACGCTCGCGAAGATCGACCAATGCCTGCGAAACCTCGGCGGCGAACTTGAGGACGCACTCGCCGCTGGGATTGGTCGATGCGGCAAGTACACGCTGCTCGAAGAACTTGGTGAAGGCGGGTACGGCGAAGTGCACGTCGCGGTGCAAGATCCGCCAGCGTCGCGTCGCGTCGCCATCAAGATTCTCAAGCGAGGACTCGACACACGCGACATTCTTCGACGGTTCGCGCTCGAGCAAAGTGCCCTTGCTCGCATCGAGCATCCAAACGTCGCAACGATTCTCGACGCAGGCATCACCGACGACGGACGCCCGTGGTTCGCCATGCCTCTTCTCGAGGGCGACCCGATCGACGTCGCCTGCGACGATGGCGCGCTCCGATTGGTCGATCGGGTCCTCGTGCTCGCGGCCGCGTGCGATGGCGTCCAAGCAGCGCACGCGCAGGGCATCGTTCACCGCGATTTGAAACCGAGCAACATCATCGTCGTGACTTCAGACGAAGGACTCCCGTCTCCCAAGGTGATCGACTTCGGCATCGCAAAGGCGGTCGATGCGACGGATGGCGTCACCCGCACCATCGATCTCCACCGACTGGGGACGCCCGCGTACATGGGGCCGGAACAATTGGCGCCTGAACAATCAGCGCCCGAACGCGGAAGTGTCGAGCGTGAGAAGGCCGAGCAACCGCGCGCGGACACGCGGTCGGATGTATTCGCACTCGGAGTGATTCTCGCCGAGCTTCTCGCTGGATGTCGACCAACCACCCAAGCAACGGCCGATGCCCCACCTCCGCGAAACCTCTCGCGCAC
The DNA here is from genome assembly GCA_027488265.1 of Planctomycetaceae bacterium. Taxonomy (GTDB): domain Bacteria; phylum Planctomycetota; class Phycisphaerae; order Phycisphaerales; family SM1A02; genus QWPT01. The sequence continues at coordinate 4,525 of JAIYCA010000397.1, read as the reverse complement.
ATTGCTCGAAGCCGCGAAATCGGAGCCCGAACGTATGGTCGCTCTCGCGCGGGCCCGCGGCGGACTCACGATCGAGTCACTCGCACGACGACTCCACGGCGACCTTGACGCCATTGTCGCCAAGGCAACGGCGTTTCGACCCGACCAGCGTTACCAGTCTGCCGATGCGCTTGCCGCGGACCTTCGCCGTTGGGTTGCATCGGAGCCAATCACGGCCCGCTCCGCAGGACGCGTCGCGCGCATGGCTTCGTTCGTACGACGCCATCAAGTGCTCGTCACCATCGTCTCGATCGCGGTGCTCTCCATCACCGCGACAACTGTTGCGGCGCTCCTACAGGCATCATCTGCACAACGTGAGCGCGCTCGAGCAGAGCTTCAAGCGAGACGATCCACGGAGGTTGTGGAGGCACTGCGCGATGTGCTCGCTGGTATCGATCCTGCCGTTGCGCGCGGACGCGATCGCCAACTCATCGTCGAACTCCTCGATGCGACGGTTGAACGGCAGCAACGTGACGACGCGCAAACCGACGCGCAGAAAGACGCACAGGTCGACGCGGTTGCCGCCGCAGAAATCGCCGCGGTTCTTGGTGACGCTTACATCTCCGTCGAAGCTCCAGCACAAGCCCTCGACATCGTGAACGCTGCACTTACACGGCTGCAAGGCGCCGCGAGCAATGCTTCGGAAGAGATTGCGCGCGATTTCACACTCGCGCGCGGGAGGCTGTACGCCGTGCGCGGCGACGCGTTGCTCCGAGCCTCGGTCCTGCGTGATGCACCCGTCTCAGCTACTGATCTTGGCAATGAGGCTGTTGCGTCGTGGCAAGAGGCGCTGCGTGCATTTGACGAGGTCGCGCTGCCCACAGATCGCGCGGCGATTCGGTGCAAGGTTCGCCTGTGGGGTCGGGAGTTGGTCTGGCCGGAGGGCATGAATCACAGGGCGCTCGGAGCGGAGTTGGCGGAAGCCGTCGAGCAACTCGACGATCGCGAACAAGTGAAATGGTCGTTCTACTTTCGGCGCGCCGAATTGAACAACTTCGAGGACTTACTCGCTGAGTATCCGCCTGTCCTCGAGCGAGCGACCACGGCACTCGGCGCGCTCCATCCACTCATTCTCTCGGCCCGCGCGCGCCTGCTTGGATTTCAATGCGCGGCTGCGGTCGAATCGTGCGTGGAACAGAAGCCTGGCCTTCCGGTGTACGACCAAGACCAACTTCGATTGATCTGGAGGCGCGCGGTGATGGACGGCCGTGCGCTCGAGGCTGACCTCACGGCCGTCCACGGTGCCGATCATCGCTTGACGCTTCAGACCCGCCTTTGGACTGCAGCCGCGGCGGGGTACCTCCATGGCCCTGAGGCAGCACGGCCGCTATTCGACGCGCTCCGCGGCGATGTCGAACGCGTCGAGGGAGTCGGATCGGTGCTCGGCGGACAAGTCGAGGCGGCCTGGATGGGCGCACAACACGGACCGATCGCCGGACGTTGGTGGTAGCCGATCGATGTCAGGATTGAGGTTGGTTGTCGCGTCTCTTCGGGCTGCCGCGATTGCGCTTCGTTCCGAACGCATCCACGAGGACGTCAACGAGGACATCAACGAGAAAGTCGGCGGCGTGCCTCAACCATTTCCAACGGAGTACGACCCATGTTTTTTGCGATAGGACGCCTCCCGAAGTCCACCCTCTGTGCGCTCTCTTTCGTCGCCGGCACCGCGCTCGCGACACCCGCGGTGGCCGCCGACAATCATGTGCTCACCTTGTCGGCCGTTGGCGATTACATGACCGTTCCTCACTCGGCATCGCTTGCGGCTGGTTCCGAGTTGACTGTTGAGTACTGGTTGCTCTTTCGGAATACGTCGGGTTCGGGGCGCATCGCAAAGTCCGCCCCAAGCGACGGCCAGTGGGGTTTCGGGCCAACGGTTGGTCAAAACGCGTCGGGTTTCGTGCTCAACGGACCAGCGGTTGATGTATTCGATGTGAATGGCTTCACGATCGAGCGCGAGCGCTGGGTACACGTCGCTGCAACGTGGAAACAATCCACCGGCACCGCGAAGGTCTACATCGATGGTCAACTGATCAGAACCGTCGTTGGATCAACCGCGCCGATCCAGGTGACGAACTATCCAGTGCTCATCGGCATGCAGCCCGGCTTTGGAAACACTCAACTCTTCGGATCGGTCGACAACTTCCGTATCTGGAATGTCGAGCGTTCGGCCCAGCAGATCGAGACCTCACGCTTCAAGCAAATCACGCCCGCCGAGACGAGTGCGTACGCGGGACTCGTCGCGAACTACACCTTCGAGAACGGTGCGGCAGACTCGACAGGCGTGAACAACGGTACTTTGATGGGCGGCGCGGCGATCACGGTCGACAACAATTGGCTTCCGCCAGCGCCCACGAACAAAGTGCTTAAGCTTTCCGCCGTTGGCGATTACATGACGGTCGCGCACTCGGCATCGCTCGCGGCGAGCTCCGAACTGACAATCGAATACTGGTTGAACTTCCGCAACAAGTCGAGTTTTGGACGAATCGGCAAAGCGGCCCCGAGCGACGGTCAGTGGGGCCTTGCACCCCGCGTCGGCGAGAACCTCTCCACATTTGACCTCGGTGGTCCAGCGGTGGACGTGAACGGCGCCAACGGGTTCACCATCCCTCGCAACGAATGGGTGCATGTCGCTGGAACTTGGAAACAATCGACGGGAACTGCGAAGGTCTACCTGAACGGGGAACTGATCCGAACCGTCGTTGGCTCGACCGCTCCAATGCAGGCAACGACGTACCCCGTCCTCGTTGGTCAGCAGCCGGGCTTCGCCAATTCTCAATTGTTCGGGTCGGTCGACAACTTCCGCATTTGGACTGTGGAGCGCACGGCGCAGCAGATCGAAGCTACGCGTTACGTGCAGATCAACTCCGGTGAGACGAGCGCCTATCCGGGGCTCGTTGCGAGTTACACCTTCGAGAACGGAGCAACCGACGCGACCGGTCTGAACAATGGTGTACTCATGGGCGGCGCGACGACGGTCGAGGACGACACGTACTTCCCCGCGGTGTGCATCGGCGACATCGCTGAAGATGGACAAGTGGACGCGATCGATCTCGCTGCGGTCATTTCACAGTGGGGACAAGCGCCGACCGGAGTTTTCGACGCGGACGTCGACAACGACGGCATCATCGGCCCGTCGGATCTTTCCGCGGTTCTCTCGAGTTGGGGCCCCTGCCTGCCTTGATCGGTATGCAACGCAGATGCGCTCCCACACCCCGCGGAACGAATCGTTCCGCGGGGATTTTCTTATGTGATGGAGATCGCTCGCGTCTCGCTCCACTCACCGACGCTTGCCAAGCACGCCGTTCGCGCCGAGTTCTTCCGAGATACGAAGCAGTTGGTTGTACTTCGCGGTGCGGTCCGAGCGGCACGGGGCGCCCGTCTTGATCTGGCCGCAGTTCGTGGCAACGGCGATGTCGGCGATCGTCGAGTCCTCGGTCTCGCCCGAACGATGCGAAAGCACCGCACGGTAGCCGTTGCTATGAGCGAGGTTGACTGCGGCGAACGTCTCGCTGAGCGTGCCGATCTGATTCACCTTCACGAGGATCGCGTTGGCGCACTTCTCTTCGATTCCCTTCGCGAGGAACTTCGGATTCGTCACGAAGAGGTCGTCGCCGACGAGTTGCGTGGTCTTTCCGAGTCGCTCCGTGAGTTTGCGCCAGCCGGACCAGTCGTTCTCGGCGAGGCCGTCTTCGATCGAGTGGATCGGGAACTTCGCGCACCACGAGGCCCACATGTCGATGATCTCGTCGCTCGTTGCGATGCGGTCGGGGTTCGACTTGAAGAAGCAGTAGCCTTCCTTGCCGCGCTCCTTTGCCTCGTTCGCGAGTTCGCTCATCGCGGGGTCAAGCGCGATGCAAACTTGCTCACCGAGCTTGTAGCCGGCCTTCTCGACGGCGAGCGCGATGAGTTCAAGCGCTTCTTCGTTCGACTTGAGGTTCGGCGCGAAGCCACCTTCATCGCCAACGGCGGTCGCGAGATGCTTGTCGTGCAGGACCTTCTTGAGCGCGTGGTAGCACTCGACGCCGCAACGAAGTGCCTCTTCGAAATCGAAGAAGCCCCCCTTCGTGATCATGGGCTGAATCATGAACTCCTGCATGTCGACGTTCGAGTCGGCGTGCTTGCCGCCGTTCAGGATGTTCATCATCGGAACAGGCAGCGTCTTCGCCGCCACGCCGCCGAGATATCGGTAGAGCGGTTGGCGCGTGGCGGCCGCGGCCGCGTGCGCGACGGCCATCGACACCGCAAGCGTTGCGTTTGCGCCGAGGCGCGACTTGTTCTCGGTGCCATCGAGTTCGAGCAGCACCGTGTCGATCTCTTCTTGCCCCGTTGCGTCGAGCCCGAAGATCGCAGGCGCGATCTCGTCATTCACGTGCGCGACCGCTTTCATCACGCCCTTGCCGAGCCAGCGTGACTTGTCGCCGTCGCGAAGTTCGACCGCCTCGTGCTCACCCGTCGACGCGCCCGACGGTACGGCTGCGCGGCCGCC
>JAIYCA010000379.1 GCA_027488265.1 Planctomycetaceae bacterium | reverse complement strand
GATCGAACCATCTGCGCCGATCGCGGTCTTCACCGAACCCGCAAGTTTCACATCGACCGCGTCGCCCGTCGCCAACGCCCAAAGCCCTTGCGTGACTTCAGCATCGACACGCACAAAACCCTTCGCCGCGCCGCCGTCGATCGCAAGTGCTTGCACCGAGAGAGGACCAGTCCAACCAAGACGAACCTCACCAACCGAGACCGTGCCTTCCACCTTCGCGCCGACTTCACGTGCGATGACTCCACGCACGTAACCCGAAAGCAGTGTTGGCGCGAGCATCACCGCCAACGCCGCCACAACGGCCAACACGATGGTCGATACACCCAACACGCGCCAAATGCTTCGCTTCCGTTGCTTCATACCGATGACCTACCGATTTGAACTGAATTGAACTGGCCCAATCCACACACGAAACGCTTTCCGCCCAACGCGCCGCCCGTTCCGTTACCCGCAACACTCCGATGGGTCGGCGACAATAGCAGCGGCAGAAGCGTCGCCGAAATTGCATGACGTATTCCCCACAACTTCCCCACAACTTTGTGTTTCAACACAGGAAATCGTCCGCTCAGGACACGGATCGTTCCACCCACAACCCAAACAGCGCTGCGTCGTCAATCGATCGTGACAGGCTGTGTCGACTTGAGGGGCGCAAGTCGCAGCATGCGTTCAAGCGCGAGTTTCGCCAAGCGCTTCGCCTCAGGATGCACGGAGATACGATTCACAACTTTGCCCGCCGCGAGATGATCGAGGCACCACGAAAGATGCGCTTGATCGATCCGGTACATGGTGGTGCAAAGGCACTGGCAGTCGCTCAGAATGCGAACATCCACACCGCGTTCGGCTGCGCGTCGCGCAATGCGATTCACAAGATGCACTTCCGTGCCAACAGCCCATCGTGAACCCGGCTCCGCCTGCGCGATCTCATCGATGATGAACTCTGTCGAACCCGCGAGATCCGCGAGATCCACAACTTCCTGCGCACACTCTGGGTGCACGAGCACCGTGCGGCCTTCTTGGCGCGCCGTTGCGACATGCTCCGGACGAAACAACTTGTGCACGCTGCAGTGACCAGCCCACAAGAGCACCCTCGCATCCACGATTTCGCGCGGCGAAAGCCCACCATTTTCGAGTTTCGGATTCCAAAGTGCCGTCTGGGCGCGCACGCTTGCGCCCGCGGCCGCGTCGATTTCCGTCACAAGCCCGTGTCGCTTCGCAGTGTTGCGACCGAGATGTTGATCGGGAAGAAAGAGAATCTTGATCTCTTCGTCGCTTGCTTTCGGCGTATCGCCGCCACCAAGCGCCCACTCAAAAACGCGCATCGCGTTCGAACTTGTGCAGCACGCGCCGCCATGTTCACCCACAAACGCTTTGATCGCGGCGGTCGAATTCACGTAGGTGATCGGAATGACGCGCTGCTTGCGCCCAGATGCGCGAATCGCTTGTTGAATCGACTCCCACGCATCCACCGTGTCTTCATACGCGGCCATGTCGGCCATCGAACAACCCGCTGAAAGATCGGGCAAGATCACCGCAACATCATCGGCCGTGAGAATGTCGGCGGTCTCCGCCATGAAGTGCACACCGCAGAACACGATGTACTTCGCACCGCGACGCGCGGCTTCCGCTGCGGCCATCTGCGAAAGCTTGAGGCTGTCGCCGATGAGATCCGCGTGTTGAATCACACTGTCTTGCTGATAGTGGTGACCGAGCACCAAGAGCTTCGAGCCGAGTTCGGCACGACGCGCAGAGATCTCGCGCGCGAGATCCGACTCAGACGCGTTCAAGTAGCGTTCGGGAAGCGACGGTTGCCAGAGCATGGGGTCAGAGTCTACGCGCTCACGCGGCGGCTCACGGCGAGAAAGATCATGCCGACGCACATCTCAAGGACGCCGACAGCCAAGAAAATCAGCGGGAATCCCCACAGTCGAAACCATGTGTCAATACTCGCGTCCGATGGGTCGGCGGGGTTGTATCGCACGGGCACCGTGGCGCCGACCGCGAACGGATCGGACGAGCTGATTTTCGACCGGAATTCAACGCGCGTGCCGTCGGCGGCGGTGAATGCAACAACTTCTGCGCGTGTCGGGCGCGAAGAGGCCGACGTGTTTCGCCCCGGTGCCCCGACGGGTCCACCGCGCTGCAGACTCATCGATTGCGCGGTCACCGTGCCTGTCGCCGAAACCGCCGTTTCAACCCACGATTTCGTGCGCCAAAGAACGATTCCCGAACCAACAGACAAGCCGAACCCCATCACAATCATCGCGATCACGATGACACGCGCAGCGATGCGAAAGATCCACGGCTGCGTGTTGCCGAGGCTCGATGTTCTGAAGATGCTCTCAATCATGGGAATCCCTCGCGGGTCGAGTTCGGTCGCGCACACGTGCCACGGTCAATCGTCGTGCTCCCCAAGCGCTTCATCGACGAGCGATTGCTCGCGCGGTGCGCGCGGCTCTCCGTCGACCAATTCGTGTTCGGGCGTGGTCGTTCGCGTTGCAACGGCTGGAATTCCCGCGCGCATCTCAATCGCCCCCGCGAGAATTTCTGCGTGAATGTCCGAGTCGCACACCACGAAGAGCGTCGATCCTGAACCACTCACGTGGACGGGCAACTCCGCAATTCCCTCGATTTTTCGGCTCACATCGATGAGTGCGGGCGCGACCGAATACGCCGCATCTGCGAGATCATTGAACGGTGATTGCGGTCGCACGCGATCCGCCGCGAGCGCACGCACACGCTGCGGCGCGAGTGCCGCGTTCGGACGCAGCGTGTCGAACGCGCGATAGACCAAACCCGTCGGGCACTGGAGCTCGGGAAACGCGAGAACAAGATGCGTTTCGTGACCTTCGACGCGCTCCAACGTTTCGCCTGTTCCTTCGACGATCGCATGGCCGCCGCGCACAAGAAACGGAACATCGCTTCCGAGTTCGCGCGCGAGCGACTCCAAAAACTCGACGCGCAGATTCAGTTCAAACAGCGCGTCGAGCGCGCGCAGCATGGCGGCACCATTTGACGAACCACCACCAAGCCCACCACCGACAGGAATGCGCTTCTGAAGCCGCAATTGCACAGGAAACTTGCGATCCAAACGCGATTCCAACAACAAGTGCGCACGGACCGCAAGATCTTTGAGGATCGGCCAATCGATATCGGTCCGCCGGCGAGCGTCGGGATGCCAGTCGATCGAATAGCGTGAGAAACGATCCGGAAGCAAGCGGCGGACTTCGAGGTCGTCTCCGAAGGCACACGTCGCCATCAGCGAAGAGATCGGATGCATGCCTGACGCATTCGGCGAACCGACGGAAAGCGCGAGGTTCACTTTGGCTGGCGCGAAAGCGTGGACGACGGACGGCATCCGGTGAGAATAGCGCCCTCAAGCGGCCTGAAGCGCCCGCGCGCGTTCCTCGCGGTATCTTTCACGCCCTATGGCAACTCCTCGCGCATACGCCCCGGCCAACCTCGATGCCTCCCGTTTTGAGGCGATTGAACCGCACTACCGCGAACTCCTCGGCCGCACAATCACGAGCGCCGACGAACTTGAGCAGCTGATCCTCGATCGCAGCGATCTCGACGCGTTGGTCGCCGAGAAGCAGGCGAATCTCTACATCGCGACAACGCGCAACACGGAAGACAAAAACGCCGAAGCCGCGTTCCTCGGCTTTGTCCGCGACGTCGAGCCGAAGTTGAAGCCCATCGCGAGCGAACTCGACAAGAAGATCGCCACGAACGCCCACGCCGACGCGCTACCGAAGGCGCGTTACGAAGTGTTGTTGCGCGGCATGCGCATGGACATCGAATTGTTCCGCGAGGCGAACATTCCGCTCGAAACCGCGCTTGCGGAACTCGATCAAAAGTACAACCAAACCATCGGACGTATGACGGTTGAGTTTGACGGCGCCACCCGCACGATGCCGCAAATGGCGCGATTCCTCGAAGAAACCGATCGCAACCTTCGCGAGCGTGCATGGAAAGCGATCGCAGCGCGTCGACTCGCCGATCGTGATGCGATTGACGAGATCTATGACAAGATGCTCGCACTGCGTCACCAAATCGCACGCAACGCCGGCTTTGACAACTTCCGCGATTTCCAACATCGCCGCTTCAAGCGCTTCGACTACACGCCGAACGACTGCATGTCGATGCACACCGCGATCGAAGCGCATCTCGTGCCCATTCAACGACGTCTCGATGCCGACCGCGCACGCGAAATCTCGGCAACTCCGCTACGTCCGTGGGATCTCGCGGTGGACGTGAAAGGCCGCAAACCGCTGCGTCCATTTGAAAACGCGCAGCAGTTGATCGATGGTTGCTCGCGCATGTTCCACGCAATGGGCAGCGGACTCGGCGAGATGTTCGACACGATGCGCCAAGGTGATTGCTTGGATCTCGAATCGCGTCCAGGCAAGGCTCCCGGCGGCGACCAGTACCAGCGTCAACACTCGCGACAGCCGTTCATCTTCATGAACGCTGCTGGCATGCATCGCGATCTCGTCACGATGGTGCACGAAGCGGGCCACGCGTTTCACTCGATCCTCTCGAAGGAAGACCCGCTCGTCGAATACCGCAATCCCCCGGCGGAATTCGCGGAAGTCGCTTCGATGTCGATGGAGTTGCTCACGCTTCCCTACCACGGCGAGTTCTACTCCGAAGACGAATGCCGCCGCGCGCTGCGCGAACGCCTCGAGAAGTTCCCCACGATCATGACGTGGATCGCCACGATCGATGCGTTCCAACATTGGATCTACACGAATCCCGGTCACACGCGCGCTCAGCGCACGGAGACTTGGCGCGCGCTCATGAAGCGCTTCGGTAACGATGTGTCGTGGGATGGCTGCGAAGAGGCGCGCGACGCGCAGTGGCAGCGACAACTGCATCTCTTCGGCATGCCGTTCTACTACATCGAGTACGGCATCGCTGAAACAGGCGCGATTCAGATGTGGATGAACGCGCGACGCGACGCAGCGAAGGCGCTCGAGAATTACCGACGCGGCCTCGCGCTCGGCGGCTCGCGACCGTTGCCTGAGCTGTTCGCAACCGCTGGCCTTCGCTTCGAACTTTCAAGCGCGCTCATGAAAGAGCTCGCGACAGAAGTTGATCGCGAACTCGTTGGAGCATGACCATCCACGGTGCATGACCATCCGCGAACGTCAGTATTCGCGCCGAAGCTCGAACTGACGCGCAGGGATGTTGCCGCTCGTTGCGAGTGACGTGCATTCGACCTTGCCAACATCGAGAAATCCGCATGCTTCTAGCACGCGGATCGATGCAGGGTTCGATTCGTGCGCCTTCGCCTCGAGCGCTGTGATCACGGGCACACGTTCGTACAACGCGTACCGCACCACCATCGCGAGCGCCTCACGTGCGTAGCCGCGGTTCCAGTGCGCCTTCGCAAGCCAATATCCCACTTCTGCGCGCTCGCCTGCTGCGTCTTGATAGAGACCAATCGCGCCGATCGGCGCGCCCGATGCGCGCAACTCGATCATGAAGTGCTCGACCGTGCCACTCGCGCGGCCACGGCGCGTTTCCTCGAGCCACCAACGCGCGTCGGCTTCGGTGTACGGATGCGGAATGCGCGCGAGTCGACGTGAGATCTCGAGGTCGCCAAGGCTCGCGACTGTTATTGCAATGTCACCTTCGCACATCGGACGAAGCAACAGCCTGTCGGTTTGCAGTTCGATCGGAGAGATTGGCTGCGACACATTGTCAGACATCGCGAAACTCGCCCTCTGAGACGCGTTGTTCATCATGCAGACCATTTCCGCGCAGGCAAAGTGTACTGGGGCGGGCTACGCTTCTTTCTATGCCCTCGCGCAACGATCCATTCTCGTCGCCACATCAACCGCTCGATGCGGAGGCGTTTCGCCGCGCAGGCCACGCACTCATCGATTGGATCGCCGAGTATCGGGAAACAATAGAGAAGCGCCCGGTCGCGCATCTTCCACAGCCGGGTGCTATTCGCGCGAAACTTCCAACGCATGCGCCTGAGCACGGTGAACCGATCGCAAAGATCCTGGCTGATCTCGATGAGGTGGTGATGCCAGGCATCGTTCACTGGCAGCATCCAGGCTGGTTTGCGTATTTCCCAGCGAATTCGAGTTACGAATCGATTCTCGGCGAACTCGCGAGCGCTGGGCTTGGCGTGCAAGGCATGCTTTGGTCGACGAGCCCAGCGTGCACGGAAGTTGAAACCCATGTGCTCGATTGGCTCGTCCATGCACTCGGACTGCCCGAGCGATTTCTCTCGAGCAGCGCGGGTGGCGGCGTCTTGCAAGACACCGCGAGTTCTGCAGCGCTTGTCGCGCTTGTGGCAGCGCGCGAGCGTGCGAGTCAGTTCGCAACCGACGCACGCGGGATCGGAACATTCGGTCGCGCACTCGTGGTGTACACGAGCGATCAAGCGCATTCGTCGATCGAAAAAGCTGCGCGTCTTGCGGGCATCGGTAAGGAATTCGTTCGCCTAATTCCGGTCGATTCCACAGGCGCGCTGCGCGTCGATCTTCTCGAAGCAGAAGTCGCGCGCGATCGCATGCTCGGGCATGTTCCGGCATTTGTTTCAGCGACCGTTGGCACGACGGGCGTGAATGCCGTGGATCCTGTCGAGGAAATCGCGCGCGTCTGTCGCGCACACAACCTTTGGCTCCACGTCGATGCTGCGATGAGCGGAACTGCCGCGCTCTGCGAAGAGTTCCGCTTTGTGAACGTTGGCGCGGAGTTCGCCGACAGTTGGTGCTTCAACCCGCACAAGTGGATGCCCGTCAATTTCGACTGCGATGTCTTGTGGATCGCCGACCGCGCAGAACTCGTGCGCGCGCTGAGCGTTTTGCCTGAATATCTCCGCAACGCAGCAACCGAGTCAGGAAAGGTCATCGACTACCGCGATTGGCAGATTCCGCTGGGTCGGCGCTTCCGCGCGCTGAAGCTGTGGTTCGTGCTTCGTTCGTTCGGGCTTGAAGGTTTGCGCGCACTCGTGCGCGATCACGTCGCGATGGCGCGCGAACTCGCGGCGCGTGTCCGAGGTTGCGATGCACTCGAACTCGTCGTCGACGCACCACTCAATCTCGTATGTATCGCGCATCGCGCCGGCGACGACGCCACCCAACGATTGATCGATGCGATCAATCGCGACGGGCATTTCTTCGTTTCACACTGTCGATTCCACGGCCGACTCGTCTTGCGCGTTTCGATTGGCGCGCTCGCGACGAAGCCGTCACATGTCCGCGCGCTCGGAGACTTCCTACTCACCCATGCCATGCAGGACATCGCACTTCCGGCGGAGTCGCGCGCATGACTGAGAAGCGACCGCCGCGCGGATTCGCGTACCGCACCGCGAGTCTTCGAAACGCGCTCCTCACCCGACTTCCCGACTCGATTTCGTTCGGATCGCTTCGTGCGCGACACGTGCGACAACCCATCGAAATCACCGAGATTTCGCTCGCGAGCGCACACTGGCCGCGCGCGTTCGACGGGCTTCGGATTGCGCATCTTTCCGATATCCACTTCGGCCATCTCCTTGGCGCCGAGCGGCTCGCGCAAGCGGTCGACGCGGTGCGCGCCGTGCAAGCCGATCTCATCGCAATCACAGGCGACCTCGTCGATCTCTCGGCGCAAGAGGCACCGCTTCTCTTTGAGCATCTTGCGCTTTTACGCGCGAAACTTGGCGTTTTTGTCGTCCTCGGGAACCATGATCACCTCGATCATCCGCGCGCGATTGTGCGCGGCGCGCGTGAAGCGGGACTCGTTCCGCTCGTCGATGATTCCGTGCGGGTTGGTGGGCGAGATGGATTGCTCATCGCTGGAATCGATTGGGCGAAATCGATTCCCCACTGCGCGCAACGCTTGCGTCGCTGCGGAGCAGGTCGTGCGGACTTGCTCCTCGCTCACAATCCAAAAGCCTTCGTGGGCGCGGAAGAACGCGGTATTCCGCTGACGCTTTCAGGGCACACACACGGCGGACAAGTCGCGCGCCGCGGCAATCGACGACTCAACCTCGTTTTTACCGAACGTTTGAGCGCGGGACATTACGAGCGTGGCGAATCGCATCTCTATGTCACAAACGGCGTTGGTGCGTGGTTTCCGCTGCGCGTGAATTGTCCGCCTGAGATCGCGGTCATCGAGATGCGCAGCCGCTGATACGCTGCGCGGATGGACTCCGCCACACTTCTTGCGGCTCTCGCGCTCGCCTCAACCGACGCTGCTGACGCGTCGATGACTGCCGCCGAAGAGCCAGCGCCGTTTCGCCTTGAGCTCTCACTTGATGCGTGGCTCCCTCGGCTTGAAGGCAACTTCACCGACGGCGGCGCGCGCGTCGATGTGCGCACGCCGGATCTGCACGACATGGAAGCGTCATTCGCGGGCGAACTCGCAATCGTGCGCGATCGACTCGCGGTCTCGATTCGCGGCTTCAGTTTCTCAACCGACGGCGGTGGCACGGCAGACGAAGCGTTCACGCTTGGCGGCGTTTCGGTTGCCTCTGGCGACACGTTCACGAGCGAGTTCTCGTGGTGGTCGGTCGGCGCAGAAGTTGCGTACGACTTCTATCGTCCGCTTGCAGCAAAGCCAACTCCGTGGAGCGGTCAAGACGGGAGCGCGCCGCGCGACGGTTGGACTCCTCCCGCAAACGGAACCGAACTTTCGTTCTTCGGCCTTGTTTCCGCGGACATCGACGCGCTCTCGCGCACGATTTCTGACACAACGACGGGACTCGCAAACAACGAGAATGACTCGTACCTCGCGCTTGAAGTCGGCGTGGGATTCCGATTCGGATTCGACACGAAGGAATCATTTCCCATCATTCGCCGCGTCGACATCACCGCGAGCGGCGCGTACGGACTTTCGATCCCCGTCTCCGACGGTGACCTCGGCGGTGCATCGCGCGTTGAAGCTGACATTTCCTTCTGGTTCTGCAAAGAAGGCGCTGCGTACTTTGGATATCGCTTGGTCGGCGGGGATTTCGATGGCGAAGTGATGGAACTCGATGGAAGTTTGCAAGGCTTGCGCGCAGGAATCAAACTCGTCTTCTAATCCGCGCGAGAGTTTGCCTATGGAAACGCCGAAGCCACGCCCCACTCCACCGAACGCGACGACGTCGTCCGGTGCACTGCGTCTTGGCGGCGGCTGCTTTGTCGCTCCAGCGGCGCTCGACTTCACATTCGTGCGTGGGAGCGGCCCTGGCGGGCAACACGTCAACAAGACGAGTACCAAGGCGCAACTGCGCGTTTTGCTCGTCGACCTCGTCGGACTCGATGACGCGGCGCTCGCGAGGTTGCGCACGCTGGCGGGCTCACATCTCGTTGGTGAAGGCGCGGATGAAGCGCTCTTGATCGCGGATCATTCCACGCGTTCACAGGCCGACAATCGCGATGCATGCATTGCTCGCTTGAAAACACTTGTTTCGATGGCTGCGAAGCGCCCGAAGGTGCGCAAACCGACGAAGCCGACGCGCGGCTCGAAAGAGCGGCGCCTCGAAGCGAAGAAGCGCGAAGGCGAGAAAAAGCGCGACCGCGGCTGGCAGGCGTAGCGGCGCGTCGCGAGCGCTCAACACGCCTCCTCACACCACGCGGCAGTCGCCCTTGCCCTTGACGATCCGTCCGATGGGCACCGGATTCTCGCCGAGTTTCCGCAAGATCTTCATCACCGTCGCGGCCATCTTCGGGCGCACGATGATCGTGTAGCCGATGCCCATATTGAAGACGCGGAACATCTCCGAAGTCTCAACGCCGCCGTGCTGCTGCAGGAACGGGAAGATCGCCGGCGGAATCCACGCATCGGCATGAATCTCCGCATCAACGTCTGACCCAAGCGCGCGACAGACGTTGCCGGGCAGGCCGCCGCCCGTGATGTGTGCCATGCCGCTCACTGCTTCCTTCGCACCGAGCGCGTCGAGCATGCCGATCACTTCGCGCGCGTAGATGCGCGTCGGTTCAAGCAGCACATCGATGAGTCGCTTGCCGCCGAGTTCCGCGTACTTCTTCGTGTACGAGAGCCCCGCGTCCGCGATGATGCGCCGAACAAGCGTGTAGCCGTTCGAGTGGACACCGCTCGACGCAAGCCCGAGCACGATGTCGCCAACCTTCGGCTTTGGCTGCTTCGTCACACGCGCGTGCTCGATGACACCGACGCAGAAGCCCGCGACGTCGAAATCGCCAGGCGCGTAAATGTCGGGCATTTCCGCGCATTCACCGCCGATGAGCGAGCAGCCTGCGATCTCGCAGCCCTTCGCAACGCCCGCGATCATCGCGGTCGTGTTCGTCGGGTCGAGCTTCGACAAACCGAGATAGTCAAGGAAGAAGAGCGGCTCTGCGCCCTGCACGATGAGGTCATTCACGTTCATCGCGACGCAGTCGATGCCAACCGTGTCGTAGATCTTGAATTCCGCCGCGAGGAGCACCTTCGTGCCGACGCCGTCGGTGCAGCCGACAAGGACAGGATCCTTGTACTTGCGCATCTTCTTCGAGCCGAACCCCGCGGGGCCGTTCAGGCGGAACATCCCCGCGAACGCCCCGTGTAAGCCAAGGACGCGCGGCGAATACGTCCGCTTCACGATGGGCACGATGCGATCGACCACTTCGTCGCCTGCGTCGATGTCGACGCCAGCCGCGGCGTAGGTGAGGGGCTTCTTCGCGGCAGCCTTCTTCGCAGCCGACTTGGAGATTGCCTTGGTGCTTGCCTTGGTGCTTGCCTTTGGGGCGGGCTTCGACTTCGCGGTCTTGGTGGCCATAAGGCGCGCGAGTGTAACGAGGGGCAGGTTTTTCAGGCCCTCCCGAGCGATCCCGCGATCCGCTATCCTCTCCCCCCCTATGGCCATCCTTGTCGACGGAAACACGAAAGTCATCTGCCAGGGCATCACCGGCAGCGCAGGCGCCTCGCACACGAAGGGCTGCTTCGATTACGGCACCAAGATGGTTGGCGGCGTCACGCCCGGCAAGGGCGGACAGAAGGACGCCAACGGTCTGCCGATCTTCGACACGGTGCTTCAGGCCGTGAAGGCGACTGGCGCCGATGCCACGATGATCTTCGTGCCGCCTGCGGGCGCTGCCGACGCGATCCTCGAGGCGGCCGACGCTGGGATTCGCGTGATCTGCGCGATCACCGAAGGCGTTCCTGTCCTCGACATGGTGCGCGTCAAGGAAGCGCTGAAGGCCTATCCAAAGTCGACGCTCATCGGCCCGAACTGCCCAGGCATCATCACGCCGGCGAAGCGCATCTCGGGCGAAGGCCCGACCGCGAAGTTCGAAGGCGGCTGCAAGATCGGCATCATGCCGGGCTACATCCACACCCACCGCAAGGACGCGTCGACCGGCAAGGCCGTCGGCATCGTCAGCCGCTCGGGCACCCTCACCTACGAAGCGGTGTGGCAGACCTCGCAGCGCGGCATCGGCCAGTCGACCTGCGTCGGCATCGGCGGCGACCCTGTGCGCGGCCTCGGCTTCATCGAGGCGCTTGAACTCTTCAACAACGATCCCGACACCGACGGCGTCGTGATGATCGGCGAAATCGGCGGCACCGACGAAGTCGAAGCCGCCAAGTGGATCAAGGCGAACATGAAGAAGCCGGTCGCTGGCTTCATCGCCGGCCGCACCGCTCCCAAGGGGAAGCGCATGGGTCACGCGGGCGCGATCATCGGCGGCGCCGACGACACCGCGCAGGCGAAGATCGAAGCGCTCAAGGCCTGCGGCATCGCCGTCGCCGAGAGCCCTGCCGACCTCGGCTCGACGATGGCGCGCGCGCTCGGCATGTGACGCGCGGTCTTTGCTTCGTTCTTTGATCGAAACAACCAACGAAAAGAAAATCGCGCACGCAACGTGCGCGGTTTTTCTTTGTGCGTCGAAGGGCCGCCGTATCGTGTCGTCATGCGCCCCCACCGTCTCGCATCGATCTTCGCGCTCGCAATCCCGCTGACTTTCCCATTTGCCGCATGGGCACAGGACGCGCGGGCGCAGGACGGACGCGCTCAGGAGATACAGACGCCAACCGCGGAACCCACGCGTCCGGCTCCCGTTCGCATCGCGGTGATCGGAGCGAGCGCCTCCGCCGGCTTCGGCTGCTCGTGGCGCGAGGGCTTAAAGACTAAAGCAAAGCGCCCAGGGTGCGATTTGTCGTGGCAGATGAGGTAGTGGAGGAGGGAGGGGTTTTGGGCGAAG
>JAIYCA010000418.1 GCA_027488265.1 Planctomycetaceae bacterium | reverse complement strand
CAATCGAGATGCCGACGATGCCATCGACGGAAGGCAGCGCGAGGCCGCCCCCTTCGCCGTTCTCATCAGGCACAGCGTCGCGACGCATCCAGAGCACGCTGCCGTCTGCATCGTCCATCACGCGATACTGAGATTCATACTCGCCGCCTTCGCCTTGATACTCATCACGTTGCATAGGCCGAAGGCGCGTGTTGTAGAGGAGCACTTCATCGCGATCCATCGCGCCGTACGCGGAAAAACTCTGGCCATCGAGCAAAACAAGGCGCGTATCGAAGAGATCCGCGCTCCGCACGATCGACGAGAGATCGCGTCGCATCGAGTCCATCGCAGCAGTCGCGCGGGTGACAGCGTCAAGTCGCGTGCGCGTGACGTCACGTGCGCGGCCAATGCGAGAAAGCACCGTGCTGATGGTGACGACCACGATGGCGCTCACCGAAATCGCAACGACAAGCTCCATGATGGTGAAGCCTCGTTGTCCTCGGTCGTCGCGTTGTGAGTTACGGCGCATCTTCGGTGGCTCCTTCGCGCGCGGCGCGACGTTCTTCCCATCGGGCAGCTCGGTCGAGCGGTTCGTACGGCTCTCGGACTGGATCAGGTTCATCGCCACGCTTCTCGGCAATCCGAGTCTCGATGGAATACGCGCGACCAGAGTCATGCACGAGCGAGACAACGACGTGCGCGGGCACGCCAGCCCCGCCGGGCGCGATATCGATTTCGTACTCGAAGTCTTCGTAGGGGCTGCCTGCATCAAACTTTCCACGCGTCGGGTGGAGATCTTCAAAGTCGACGGGCCCCTCGGTGAGCACAAGCGAGAGCAATTCATCCAGCGCGGCTGCAGCACGGATATCGATCTCGCCGCGACGTTGCATGGTGAGTGCGTGGCCACTGACGCCGAGCACGGCGATCATGCCAATCGCGAGCAGAATGCCAGCGACGATCGCGTCCATCAGCGCAAATCCGCGACGCGAAGCACGCGCTTGACCACTCGAGCAGGAACGACGTCGACGAACTGTGATCACCAAGCCTCCAGTGAAGAGCCTTGTGCGTCGAGGTCTATAGGCAGGCGCGCGGCGCTCATCGGGTCATCTGAACGAAGCGGGGTGGAGGAGTAATTCTCAAGCACGATCGTCAACTGCTTCTCGAGTCCGACGAGATCAAGTTCGATCCGCGGGCGACTTCCGTCAGGATGCGTTGGGATGTTCCACGCGTCGCTCGACGACATCTCCGCTTCGTCCGCGGCAGCGCGATCGATGTACATGCCTTCCGGAAGTTCGACGACATTGCTCAAGCGGTCAGGTTGCCAGACGCGCGGACCTTCAGGGTCCTCCGGATTCAGGTCGTAAATCCAAAGCGAGACTTCACGAAGCGATGGGTCGTAATAGAGACCGATTTGTTGTACACCTGCAGCGTTTCGAAACGCGTACATTCGAAGGAGATCTGAGACGGCGATGACCGCTTTCTCCTCGCGCTGACTTCGAACCGCGATCATCTTGGGCACGATGGCCGACGCGACAATCGCGAGAATCGCACACACAACCACAATCTCAACGATCGAGAACGCGCGCCGGAAGAGGCGCGCGCTCGAATGCGGACGATGGATGCGTGTGCGTGGCACGAGACAAAGGCCTTAAAAGAGACCTCGCGGTCAGCCGCCGCGGTTCTTCTTCGGGTCGCGACCGTGGTAGATGTCGGCGTTGTCGCCTTCACCGCCCGGTGCCTTGTCGGGTCCGAAGCTGTACACGTCGAATTCGCGTCCAATGCCTGGAACCGCGATTTGATAGCGCGTGCCCCACGGATCGGTGAGTGAGTCGACGCTGTCGATGTACTTCGGAACGAGCGCTTCAAGATCGAAATCGCCGCCGAGTGAAGAGCCGCGATTTTCGCTCAAGTAGATCGTCACCTGATCCGCGATCTTGGTCGCTTCGATCAGCGCCTTGTCTTGATTGGCGCTTGAGATACGACCAAGAAGATTCGGCGCGATGATTGCCGCGAAGATCGCAACGATCGTCACCGCAACGATGACTTCGATGAGACTGAAGCCGCGACGGACGCTGCGGCGGAGACGGCGATGGTTGCGTTGGTTCGAGTGCATGGTTTCCTTCTTACTCCCGTCAACCGACGGAGTTTTGCAATTGAACGATCGGCAGCAAGATTGCGGCCAAGACGAAACTCGCGAGCAGTGCCATGACGACGATCAGTACCGTCGGAAGTACGCGCGTGAAGAGTTTGAGTGAGTTGTTGACCTGTCGATCGAAGCTGCCCGCTGCATGGAGGAGCATCTGTTCGAGGCGACCAGAGCGTTCGCCAATGTTGACGATCTGCACGAGAAGCGGCGGGAAGTGCCCGCTGCGCTCGAGTGGGTCCGCCAGTGACTGACCGGTGGTGACCTTGTCGGAGACCTGATCGATCGCGTTGGTGAGAGCCGTGTTTCCGAGCGTGTCGCGCACGATTTTCAGTGCTGCGAGAATCGGGATACCCGCCGAAACGAGCGTTCCGAGCGTCCGCGTGAAACGGGCAACCGCGATGTCGCGCACGAGTCGCCCCGCAACTGGGAGTTTCAAAACAAACGTATCAAAGCGAAGGCGGTTCGCAGGCTTCGCAAGCCAGTTGCGCCACGCAATCCACGCGAGAACTCCGGCTCCAATGAGGACAAGCCACCACGCCTTGATGAAGTCCGACACGTCCATCAGGATCATCGTCGGGAGTGGCATCTCGACATTGGGGGCGTTCATGATGGGCTTCATCACGCGCGGCAAGACGAACGCGATGAGAATCACCACGCTCGCCGCGATCAGGCCCGCAATCATCAGTGGGTAAATCACTGCGCCGACGACTTCACGGCGAAGCTCAACCGAGCGCTCGAGGAGGTCGGCGAGTTGGTGCATGATTTCGGCGTTGCGGCCAGATGCGTCGGCGGCTCGGAGCATGCCCGTCGTCATGTCATCGAACGGGGGGCCGTATTCCTTGGCTGCTTGATGCAGCGTCACGCCAGCTTCCACGCGATCAATCAGGTGATCGAGAATCGCTTGAAGATTCTTGCTCGCAGCCTGTCGACGCACAGTCTTCAACGCCTGCATGAGCGGAAGGCCCGCTTCGAGCGCCGTTGCCAGTTCGCGTACGAGGTCAGCGAGTTCCGCGCGAGAGATCGTGGGGCGGACGAGTTTTTGGCCTGCCGCGAGTGCAGCGTCTTCAGCACTCAATTGGACATCCAGCGCGGTCTCGCCTTTCTGGGCGATGAGTCGCATCGCCGAAGGGCGATCGGGGGCCATGACAGAGCCATTGCTCGTTGAGCCGTCCGCAGCAAGTGCTTGGTAGGTGAACGTCGGCATGGTGTTCTGCGCCGATTAGCGCTTGGCTTCTCGGTTCTTCAGATCTTCGGTGAAATCATCGACGTCCTGCGTTGCGCGGAGCACTTCTTCAATCGTCGTCATGCCAGCGACCGCCTTACGCATGCCGTCTTCACGCATATTGATGAAGTCCGCATCGAGCAGCGACTTGAGTTCATGGACCGGGCGATTCTGCGCGATCGCAGCGCGGAGCGGGGTCGAGACGCGCACCACTTCGTAGAAGCCAAGTCGTCCGCGGAATCCGCTTCCGTTGCACTTCTCGCAGCCGCGACCAACGGTTTGTCGTCCCTTGAATCGCGCGCGCTCATCTGGCATCAATCGCGCATCGACTTCTTCGGTGATGGCGCGTTCTTCTCGGCACACGGCGCACACGCGTCGTCCGAGACGCTGGGCGATCAAGCCTTCAAGGACGCTCGCCGCGAGGTACGGCTCTGCGCCCATGTCAACCAGGCGGCCGACCGACGAAATTGCGTCGTTGGTGTGCAGCGT
>JAIYCA010000348.1 GCA_027488265.1 Planctomycetaceae bacterium | reverse complement strand
TTGCCGACGAGGTCGCGCGCCGGGGCCTCGACCCCGAAACCGATCCAGAAACCGGCGAAGTGATTGAACGCGTCGTCGACCGCCGCGCCGTCCGCAACCGTCGCCTCCCGATCGACGCTGACATGGTTGAAGTCACGCGCCGACTCACGTCGGATGCGAAGAGCGATTACCTCATCAACGGCCGCAAGGTTCGTTTGAAGGACATTCGCGATCTCTTCCTCGACACGGGTATCGGAAACGACGCGTACTCGATCATCGAGCAGGGCAAAGTCGATGCGATGCTCCTCGCAAACCCCGTCGAGCGCCGCGCGATTCTCGAAGAAGCTGCAGGCGTTGCCCGCTTCCGCGTGCGCAAGGTCGAGGCAGTGCGCAAGCTCGAGGCCGCCGAGAAGAATCTCGTTTCAACGCGCGAACAACTCGCAAACACCGAGCGACGCCTTCGCATCGTGCGCGGTCAAGCCGACAAGGCGAAGCGCTTCCAAGAACTCGACGCGCGGCGTCGCTTTCTGCGCCGCGAGTTGTCGCTCGATCTCTTCCACGAGCTCGAAGATCGTCTACGCAGTCTGACAAGCGAGATGCAATCGCTCGAAGATGAGAAGGCTTCGGTTGTGGCTGCGCTTGCGACGGCGGAAGACGCGAAGCAAGACGCTGAAGTCACGCGTCATGAAGTTTCGACCGAACAACATCGCCTGGAACAGCGACGATTGGAGTTGTCGGGCGCAGAAGCGCAGGCAAAGCAGCGCGCGGAATTCGCGCAGCGCACGCTCGGCGAAGCGAAGACGGCGCTCGGAGAAGAACGCGCGCAACTCACGCGACTTGAGGGCGAAGCGACTGCGCTCGCCGGCGAAACCGACAAGGCGCGTGCGCAACTCGAAGCGGCACAGTCCGCCGCGGCAGCCGTCGATGAAGTCACGCGCGTCGAAGGTGAACGACGACAGAAGGCGCAGCAACAAGCGTTTGAAGCGCAACGCGCGGCCGATGTCGTTGGTGAACAAGCAGCGCGACTCGAGCGTGAGCGTGGCTCGCAAGCACAACGCGTTGCCTCGATTGAGTCGCGTGCACGAAGCCTTGCGGATGAGTTGCGTCGCCTTGAAGCGCGCATCGAGCCGTTCGCTCGCGAACTCGACACGCATCGCGCTGCGCGTCTCACGCACGTTGTGCGCGGACTCGTCGCGCAAGACGAAATCACGCGTATCCAGCGTCAACTCGATGAGCGCACGCGCGCGGCGAGTTCGCTCTCGGAAACGCAGTCGGCCCTTGCGCGCGATCTCGCGCGTGTCCGTGACGAGAAGACTGCGGTGGAATCGCGTCGTCGCGTACTCGATGAGATGGGGCGCGCCCACGAAGGCCTCGGCTCGGGCGTGCGCGCTGTGCTCAACGATGCGTCGAAGTTTCCGTCGGTTGTGGGCGTTGTTGCCGACTTGGTTGACACCGATCGCGCGAACGCAGAAGCCGTTGAAGCGGCGCTTGGTGACCTCCTCGAACTCATCGTCCTCGAAGACGCCTCACTCTTGGCGGGTCACGCGGAGAGTGCGCTCGCGCTGCGCGTACGCGTCGCGTTTGCCGCAGCAAGTGGTAGCGGGAAAGCCGCAGACTTTCAGCGCAGCCGTGAGATCGCGGCGGCGGTTGGAGTTGTTCCCGGCGCAACTCCCCTCCTTGAACTCATCCGCGTTGATCCGCGCATGCGCGCGCTCGCCGAGCGACTCTTCGCCGGCACGTTCGTCGTCGATACGATCGCGCGCGCCGTTGAGCTTTCGCACGGAACGCTCGCAGGCTGCCGTATCGCAACGCGCTCCGGCGCCCTCATCGATGAACGCGGCCGCGTGATCGCGAATGCGTCGGCCCGCGCCGACGCCGCCGGCGGCGGTTTCCTTGCTCGCCGCGCCGAGCACGCGGAACTCGTCGCGCGTTCAATTTCGCTCGCCTCCGAAATGGCGACGCTCGAAGAGCAATCGCTCCAACTCGCCGTCGAATCGAAGGCAGCGCAGGAAGCGGCGCGCGCCGCCAACGCCGCGCTCGCCGAGGCGCGTCGCAGCGCACTTGATGCGCAACACCAAACCGAGCGCATCGAACAACTCATGCGCCAAATCGAGCGTCAGCGTGACGGCGCGAGCGCCGAACGCGGACATCTCGTCGAGCGCATCAGGTCGAGCGAAGACGAATTGCGCACCGCGCATGAACGGCTGGAATCGCTCGCGACCGAAGCGGGCGCCGCGGCCGGCCGCCGCGACGAAGCGCGCTCAGCGCTTGAAGCCGCGAAGGCCGTCGTCACTGAGGCGAGCGAAGCACTCTCCGCTGCACGAGTGAAGGCTGCCGAGGCACAAGCTGCGCTCGAAGCAGCGCGCCGCGAAGAGCGTCACATTCAAACGCGACTCGCGGAAGTCACGCGTCAGGATGGCGCCCTCAAGGAGAGCGCGCTGCGCCGCGTGGCGGCCATCGAGCGTGCCGAAGCGATGCTCGAAGAGAGCACGGGCGAATTGCAGCTCGCGTCCGCAGGCCTCGCCGAACTCGTCGGCGAGTTTGCTGGCATCGCAGAACGCCTGCGTGCGGCGCAAGCAGCCGTCGAAGAAGTTTCCCGTAAGGTCGATGCGGCGCGCGCCGAAGCAACGCGTGTTGAGCGCACCGCGCACGCGGTCGAACTATCGCGGCGTGAGCTCGAAGTCCGCCGCGAGAGCCTCGAAGAGCAGACACTTTCTGAGATCGAACTCGATCTCCGCGCGACGTACGAAACCTATCTTGGCGAGCGCGCTGCAGACGGCTTCCAAGCGATCGAGCGAGAGAGCGCGCAGGCGGAAGCCGACGATCTCAAGGAGACGATCCGCAAACTGGGCAACGTGAACCTCGACGCGATCGACGAACTCACGCAGCTCGAAGTTCGCAACGAAGACCTCGCGAAGCAACTTGTCGATATCGACAGCGCGAAGACAAGCCTCGAGTCGCTCATCAAGGAACTCGACGACGCGAGCAAGACGCGTTTCCAAGAGACGTTCGAGCGTGTGCGCGAAACGTTCGCTGGCCCGACGGGCATGTTCCGCCGCCTCTTCGGTGGTGGCAGCGCCGACATCTATCTCTTGCCGCTTGAGAGTGGCGAGACGGATTGGCTCGAGTCGGGCGTTGAAATTCGCGCGAAGCCGCCGGGCAAGGAACCACGCGTCATCAGCCAGCTTTCGGGTGGCGAGAAGACGATGACCGCGGTCGCGCTCTTGATGGCGATCTTCCAGTCGAAGCCGTCGCCCTTCTGCATCCTCGACGAAGTTGACGCCGCGCTCGACGAGGCAAACGTCGAACGCTTCTGCCACGCGCTCACGCCGTTCCTCGACGTGTCGCACTTCATCGTCATCACGCACCATAAGCGCACGATGCAAGCGTGCCATCAGCTGTACGGCGTCACGATGCCGGAGCGCGGCGTGTCGCGTCGCGTGGCCGTCAAGTTTGACGAAGTTGGCGC
The DNA here is from genome assembly GCA_027488265.1 of Planctomycetaceae bacterium. Classification (GTDB taxonomy): domain Bacteria; phylum Planctomycetota; class Phycisphaerae; order Phycisphaerales; family SM1A02; genus QWPT01. The sequence goes on along the minus strand of JAIYCA010000348.1, from coordinate 1,066 downwards.
GGATGGCCGGTTGTCGAAGGCCGCGAACGAACGCGCTGTTGCCGAGCCACAGGCCGATGCTGAGCAAGCGGAAGACTCGGCGTCGTTGGCATCGGTCGAGATTGAAGTCATGCCCGATCGATCGAGCGTCGCGCAAAGTGAGAGCCTTCCGCAGCACCCCAGCGGAGCGCTTGCGAACGCGTGGAATTGATGAACGACCAACTGCGGTCGATGGTGGAGCGTTGGCGCGAACTTGCGGGTCATCCTGCGGTGGAGTCGTTCTTCGTCGGCGCGCGCGCACGCATCGCGGAAGTCGTCCGCGTGCAGCGGCCGATTTGCTTGGCATCAGGCGCGTGCTGCAACTTCGAGAAGTTCGGACATCGGATGTATGTCTCTGGGCTTGAGGCCGCGTTTGTCGTCGCGCGTATCGATGCCGCGCGAAAGGCGCGAGCGGCGAACCCCTTGCGCGTACTCGACATCGCTGCCGCACGCGACCGCGGCGATTGCCCGTATCTCGTGACGAACGCGAACGACCCCGCAGGTCGCGCGTTCTGCGGCGAACACGAGGAAAGGCCACTCGGCTGTCGCATTTTCTACTGCGACAAGGGCGCCGACGGTCGCGGTGCCGAGTGGCAGAGCGAGCTCTACGAAGCGATCCATCGCGAGATCTTGGCGCTGCACCAAGCGCTCGACGCGCCGTACAGCTACATCGAGTGGCGCGAGGCATTGCGGGTGGTAGCGACCGACAGCGCACAATCCGTCTGAAATGGTTGCATCGAGCTTGTCTTGCGAGCGCGCGTATCTATACTCACGTATATACATTCGCTTCTCGTTCCAGTACCGCGGGTATCACCATGCACACCACACGCATCTTTATGAATGGCGCGAGTCAGGCGGTCCGGTTGCCCGCCGAGTACCGATTCGATCAGCCTGATGTCTGCATCACCAGGATCGGTTCAATGGTGGTCATCTACCCAAAGGATGAGGCATGGGCCCTCTTTGAGTCGACAATCGGTAGCGTCGGAGAAGACTTCAAGCGACTCGCACAGGGCGATCAGGATCGCGACTCGTCGGCGCTCGATCCGAC